>CAZAGR010000305.1:0-3636 GCA_964484585.1 uncultured Propionivibrio sp.
GAGTTCGCTGCTCAGCAGGGGACCCGCGCAGGCCAGGGGAGCAAGTCGGATTACTCGCAGCACGCTTGCTGGGCCCGATCATTCCACGTCAATACCGACCGGTCACCGCATCAGTCATCGCACAGGCACTGCTCGAGGGCGTGATGGCAGGTGTGCCCGGTGCAAGCATTATCGAGTCCGGCGAATTGCATCGCTAGGCTGCTGGGCAAGAGGAAAGCGATACAGATACAATCGCGGTTCAAATTATTGGCCATCGATACGTCAATATGGCAATAGGCCTGTAACTCGATTCCGGCTTTCATGAGGTGATGATGAAAAAGCTTTTTGCAGTGGGCGCGATACTTGCCCTATTTTTTGGCGGCGCGACCGGCAAAGAATGGAAGACCATTCGCCTCGCCTCCGAGGGTGGCTATCCGCCGTTTCAGGAAATTGCAGCCGATGGCTCACTGTTTGGCTTCGATATCGACGTCGGCAACGCACTCTGTGAGGAAATGAAGGTCAAGTGTTCCTGGGTCAAACAAGACTGGGATGGCATGATACCGGCGCTGATGGCACGCAAATATGATGCGATCGTTGCGTCCATGTCGATTACCGACGAGCGGAAAGCGAAGGTGGATTTCACCAACAAATATTACACGTCGCCGCTCGCGCTGGTTGTCAAAGCCGGTTCTACCTTGAAGCCTGAACCAACGTCGCTCACTGGTAAAACTGTCGGCACTCAGCGGGGCGTAATCGCCGACAATTTTGCGAGCAAATTTTGGGAGAACAAGGGCGTCAAGATTGTTCGCTATGCCAAAGCCGATGAGGTTTATCTCGATCTCGAGTCAGGCCGACTCGATGCCGCATTTGCGGACCATCTGGAGGCCTGGGGTGGCTTTTTGAACAGGCCGGCCGGCAAGGGCTACGTAGTTGCCGGCGAGCGGATATTTGGCAAGACACTGGAGGAGAAGCGCGTCATCGGTGAAGGTATCGGCATTGCGTTGCGCAAGCAGGACACCGATCTCAAAACGCAGATCAACAAGGCACTCGAATCGCTCCGGGCAAGCGGAAAATACGACGTATTGCGCAAGAAGTATTTCCCAATGGATATCTATGGCGAATAGCGAGATCGAGCCCAATTCCGAAGGATTCGGCGACGCGTTTGGCTGGCCCAATCGCTAATGTCAGCGCTGCTTGACTATCTGCCGGCAATTCTGCAGGGCGCACTGGTTACATTGCAAGTGGCAATACTGGCACTGCTCCTCGCAGTATTACTTGGGCTCGCGGGTGCAACTGCGCGACTATCAAGCGTTTCATGGATCCGTTTTCCTGCGGTAACCTATACGACACTGATTCGCGGCATCCCTGATCTGGTCATGATGTTGTTGGTCTTCTACGGCGGACAAGTGATTCTGAACGACATTGCCGACCGGTTCGGGTGGGAGCCCATTGACCTGAACCCCTTCATCGCCGGCGTACTCACCATCGGTTTCATCTTCGGCGCGTACTTCACCGAGACTTTTCGCGGCGCATTCATGGCTGTACCAGCCGGGCAACTTGAAGCAGCACGCGCCTATGGCATGTCGGGTTGGCAGGTGTTCCACCGGATTTTGTTTCCGCAGATGCTGCGTCATGCCTTGCCAGGGATCGGCAACAATTGGCAGGTAATGCTAAAAAGTACAGCAATCGTATCCATGATCGGTCTGACCGACATGACCTGGCTTGCCGATCAGGCCGGCCGCACTACGCGTCAGCCGTTCATGTTTTATCTGTTGGTCTGCATGCTGTACCTGACGCTGACAGCGGCGTCTGGCTGGGGAATAGGCCGTCTCGAACGCCGGTACTCGCTCGGTGTGCGTGCCGCCAGCCACTAGAACATGCTCGACTTCACCATCATCGTCGACAGCCTCCCCGATTTCGCGAAGGGTGCGCTTTTGAGTCTGCAACTCGTCGTGCTTTCCTTGCTCGCGGGATTCATTCTGGCGCTTCCGCTTGCGGTGGCGCGTAGCGCACCGATACCGTGGCTAAGTCGATCCGTGGGTTTCTATACTTACCTTTTTCGCGGTACGCCGATGTTGGTGCAGTTGCTGCTGATCTATTACGGACTCTCGCAATTCGAATGGATGCAGCGCGGCTGGACCGACGGCAATCCCGTTCTCTTGTGGTTCCGCGAGCCATTCTTTTGTGCCTGGCTCGCATTCAGCCTGAATACGACGGCCTACACAACCGAGATACTTGCGGGTGTTTTCAAAAACACGCCGTACGGTGAAATCGAGGCGGGACGCGCGATGGGCATGGGAAAACTGACGCTTCTGCATCGAATTATCATCCCGGCCGGCCTGCGTCGCGCCATTCCCACCTACAGCAACGAAGTCATCCTGATGCTGCAAGGATCGGCGATCGCCAGCGCCGTCACACTGGTCGACCTCACCGGTGCCGCGCGCAATGTTTATTCGCGCCATTTTGCCCCGTTTGAGGCCTTCATCTGTGCGGGAATTATCTACATGCTGCTGACCTTTTGCCTGATCGGTTTGTTCCGCCTCGCGGAGTGGCGCTGGTTGGCGCACTTGAGGCCACGGACTACCCCTGGCCCACGAACTTAGGACGAGAATTACATGCTCCAACTCGTTGTTGAAAATTTGCACAAGCGCTATGGCGATAATGAAGTCCTCAAGGGCGTCTCGCTTAGAGCCGAGTCTGGTGACGTGATCAGCATGATTGGCTCATCGGGGTCCGGAAAAAGTACGTTCTTACGTTGCATAAATTTTCTTGAGCATCCGAACTCTGGACGCATCATCGTCAAAGGTGAAGAAATCAATCTTCGCCCCGATCGTCACGGGACGCTGATACCCGAAGCCAGCCAGTTGCAGCGCGTTCGCACCTCACTATCAATGGTATTTCAGCACTTCAACCTGTGGGCGCACATGACCGTCCTGCAAAACGTGATCGAAGCTCCATTGAGCGTATTGAAACTGCCACGTGCCGAAGCCATGGAACGCGCAGAAAAATATCTCGATCGCGTCGGTGTCTGGGCGTTCAAAGACAGCTACCCGGCACACCTGTCCGGCGGACAGCAACAGCGGGTTGCCATTGCCCGTGCGCTGGCCATGGAACCGGCGGTACTGCTATTTGATGAGCCAACTTCGGCGCTGGACCCTGAATTGGTGGGTGAAGTTCTCAAAGTGATGCGCCAACTGGCGGAAGAAGGTCGTACGATGGTCGTTGTCACCCACGAAATGGGCTTTGCGCGCGAAGTTGCCAACCACGTCATTTTTCTGCACAAGGGCGTTATTGAGGAACAGGGCTTGCCGCGTGAGGTTCTCTTGCGTCCGACTTCCGAGCGCTTGCAGCAGTTTCTTTCCGGGCAGTTGAAGTAACCGTGCTGGCCCTATCTCCCCGCCACTCGCTCGATATCAAACGCCCCGACTGATGTGACTCGCCTCAAAGCTGACCTCTTGTTGATTGTGGTCACGCTCATCTGGGGCACGACTTTTGTCGCCCAGAATCTGGGCACTAAAGCAATCGGACCGATGACGTTCACCGGCATACGGTTTTTACTCGGCGTCCTCGTTGTGCTGCCGTTTGCATTTATGGAATGGCGACGCCTGGTCCGGCGTGGAACTCAATTTGATGCACAGGATCTGCTTGGGGGTGCCG
>CAZAGR010000306.1:0-3630 GCA_964484585.1 uncultured Propionivibrio sp.
AGGAAGGCCTGAACGAAGGTTTCAAGTTCATCAACCCGAACGTCAAGGATGAGTGCGGGTGTGGCGAATCGTTTAAGGTTTGATCGAGATGAATGGAAAAGCGATTGACCACGGGGAGCACGGGGAAAGACAAAGATCACGTTCTGTTGTTTCCCCCGTGCTCCCCGTGTTCCCCGTGGTGATGCCTGGATTTTGATCATGACAGCAAGGTCTCCCAGCTTCAACGCTGATTATTTCGCTCTGCTGGGTTTGCCATTGCGACAAGGTCTGGATGTGGCCAGTCTGGAAGCAAATTTTCGTGAGCTGCAGGGGCGTGTTCATCCCGATCGTCATGTACAGGCGACGGATGCCGACCGGCGGCTTGCGATGCAATGGGCGACGCGCGTCAATGAGGCATTTCAGACCTTGAAGTCACCGCTCAAGCGCGCCAACTATCTCCTGAGTTTGCATGGACACGACACCGGCCTGGAGAGCAATACGGCGATGCCCGTCGAATTTCTGATGGCGCAGATGGAATTGCGTGAAGCGGTTGCCGATGCGCGCGATACCGCGGATGAGGCGGTGCTGGAGGAATTCAGGAATGGCATCATGGCTGACATGAAAGACGAGTACGCGGTGCTGGAGAAACTTATCGACGAGCAGCAGGACTATCCGGCGGCCTCGGCGCGTGTGCGTCAGTTGATGTTTCAGGAAAAATTGCTTGCGGAGATTGATGACGCACTCGAGGCCGCGCTCGAGGTCAACGCGGGTTAGCGTTCTATGGCCTTATTGCAGATTGCGGAGCCGGGCGAATCGGCAGCTCCCCACGAACATCGACTTGCCGTAGGTATTGATCTGGGCACTACTAACTCGTTGGTCGCGACGGTCCGCAGTGGCATGGCCGTCGTGCTCAGTGACGAGCATGGCCGGGCGCTGTTGCCTTCCGTCGTGCGCTATCGCGAGCAGGGCGAAGTGGATGTTGGTTATATCGCACAGGCAAAACAGGCCATTGATCCCAAGAATACGGTGAGTTCGGTGAAACGCTTCATGGGCCGTGGCCGACGCGATATCGCGCATGTCGAAATGCTGCCCTACGATTTCATTGATGGCGAAGGTATGGTTCGGCTAAAAACGGCGGCGGGCGTGAAAAGCCCGGTGGAAGTTTCCGCCGAAATTCTCAAGACCCTGCGTCAGCGAGCCGAGGCGTCGCTAGGTGGTGAAATTACCGGCGCCGTGATTACCGTACCGGCGTATTTCGATGATGCGCAGCGCCAAGCGACCAAGGACGCGGCGCAACTTGCCGGCCTGAATGTGCTGCGCTTGCTTAATGAGCCGACCGCGGCGGCGATCGCCTACGGTTTGGACAATTCGTCGGAGGGCATTTATGCCGTGTTCGACCTTGGCGGCGGCACCTTTGATATATCCATTCTTAAGCTTTCAAAGGGCGTTTTTGAAGTGATGGCGACTGGCGGCGATTCTGCACTTGGCGGTGACGACTTTGATCATCGTGTGTTCTGCTGGGTGATCGAACAGGCGGGCCTCAAGCCATTGTCGCCGCATGATGCGCGCTTGTTACAGACGAGGGCGCGCGAAGCCAAAGAGCACCTTTCGCAGCATGGCGAGGCTCCCATTACGGTCAAGCTCGGCAGTGGCGAATATATTGATCTGTCGTTGACTACGGAAGTTTTCAGCGAGATCACGCGTACTCTCGTGCAGAAGGCGCTGGCGCCGACGCGCAAGGCAATGCGCGATGCCGGTCTGACCATCGCGGATATTGACGGAGTGGTGATGGTGGGCGGGGCAACCCGCATGCCGCAGATACAGCACGCCGTCGGCGAGTTTTTCAAGCAGGAACCGCTCAATAATCTTGATCCCGACAAGGTTGTTGCATTGGGTGCCGGCATCCAGGCCAATTTGCTGGCCGGCAATCGTGCGGCGGGCGATGACTGGCTGCTGCTCGATGTGATTCCCTTGTCGCTGGGTCTGGAGACGATGGGTGGTCTGGTGGAGAAAGTCATTCCGCGCAATTCCACCATTCCGATCGCCAAGGCGCAGGAATTCACGACTTTCAAGGACGGGCAAACCGCGTTGGCGGTTCATGTTGTTCAGGGCGAGCGCGAACTGGTATCGGATTGCCGCAGTCTGGCCCGCTTTGAGTTGCGGGGAATCCCGCCGATGGCGGCCGGGGCCGCGCGGATTCGCGTGAGTTTTCAGGTGGAGGCCGATGGATTGCTGTCGGTCAGCGCGAGAGAGCAGACCACCGGTCATGAGGCGCGTATTGAGGTCAAACCCTCATACGGGTTGGGCGACGATGAAATTGCCGCCATGCTTAAATCCGGTATGGGGCAGGCCGCAACGGATGCGGTGCGTCGCGCACTGCGTGAAGCGCAGGTTGACTCGCAGCGGCTGATCGAAGCCGTTCAGTCGGCGTTGAAGAGTGACGCAGCTTTGTTGTCGGTACAGGAGCGTGATCATATCGAGGCGGCCATGACCCGCCTTCAGTCCGTGGTGATCGGTGACGACCGACGCGCCATTGATGATGCGATGGATGCTTTATCAAAATGCACAGATGAATTTGCCGCCCGGCGAATGAATCAAAGCGTCAGCAAGGCGCTGTCCGGAAAAAATATCGAAAGCATGAATCTATGACGCAAATTGTGGTCCTTCCCCATGTGGAACTTTGCCCCGAAGGCGCCGTGATTGAAGGCGTGGTCGGCGAATCGATTTGTTATGCGCTGCTGCAGCACGACATTGAGATCGAGCATGCCTGCGAACAGTCCTGCGGCTGCACGACCTGTCACGTCATCGTGCGTGAGGGTTACAACACGCTCGAACCCGCTGATGAAATGGAAGATGATCTGCTCGACAAGGCCTGGGGCCTGGAGCCGAACTCGCGGCTATCCTGTCAGGCGCTGTTGGGTGATACGCCGTTGGTCATCGAAATTCCCAAGTACACCATCAACATGGTCAAGGAAGGCAAGCGATGAAGTGGACCGATTCGCTCGATGTGGCCATTGCGCTGTCCGAGAAACATCCGGACGTCGATCCGGCGCGGATCAATTTTGTTGATCTGATGAAGTGGGTAGTGGCCTTGCCCGGCTTCGAGGAAGACCAAAGCCACTGCGGCGAAAAGAAGCTCGAGGCAATCCAGCAGGCGTGGATCGACGAGCTTGAGTAGACTCACGTAATGATCGACACGCACTGCCATCTGGATGCTGCCGAATTTGATGCGGATCGCGACGCGGTGGCGGCTGCAGCAATGAGCTTGGGCGTGAAAGGAATCGTCGTGCCTTCGGTGGAGCGCGCTAATTTCGGCGCCGTTGCTTCCATCTGCCGTGACTATGCCGGCTGTCAGGCCGCCTATGGCATTCATCCGATGTATGTCGATCGCGCTCACGAGGAAGACCTGACCGAATTGCGGGCGACCATTGGTCGTGAGCGTCCGTTGGCGGTCGGCGAGATCGGGCTCGACCGTTTTGTTGAGCCGCGCGATGAAACGAAACAAGGCTATTTCTTTGTTGAACAACTCAAGATCGCGCAAGATGCCGGACTCCCCGTTCTCCTGCATGTGCGGCGCGCTGTCGATGCCGTGCTGAAGGAACTGCGCCGGACCAAGGTAATCGGCGGCATTGCGCATGCATACAACGGCAG
>CAZAGR010000307.1:0-3618 GCA_964484585.1 uncultured Propionivibrio sp.
GCACGACGTCGCCGCGTTGCACATCCATCAGCAGATTGATTCCGGGAGAAGAGCGCGCGATTGCAGCGAACTGTGACCACTCGGCGATCGGTTGCCCATTAATGCCTGTGATCAAATCCCCGGACTGCAATCCCGCTTTGGCCGCGGCCTTGCCTTCTTGGACTTCGCCAACTATTGCCGGCAAGCGCGGCCGGTTCAGAATCAAGCCAAATGCCAGCAGCGGATCCTTCTCGACGGTATCCGCGCTCAAACCCGAGGTGTCAAAACGATAGACCGCAGTCTGGTTCTGAGTATCAATGACCTCGAGCTCGATCGTTTCCCGATCCATAACGCGCTGCAAGACTTCCCAGCGCAGATCCTGCCAACTGGCAATGGGTATGCCATTTACCTTCTGCGCCGTGACGCCAGCGCCGACTTTTTGTTCTGCCGCCATCGACGCTGCAGGCGGTTCCCCAAGTATCGGACGAGCCTCCTGAGTGCCATGCATGAAGACAATCCAATACAGAAAAACAGCGAGCACCAGATTAGCCACAGGCCCGGCAGCAACAATGAGGACCCGACGCCCTAGCGTCTGCCGATTGAAGCTGCGGGACAGATCCTGAGTAGCCACCGGACCTTCGCGCTCATCGAGCATCTTTACAAAACCGCCGAGGGGAATAGCTGCGATAGCCCACTCGGTGCCGTCCTTGCCTCGCCGTGTGGACCAAATTGTTTTCCCGAACCCTACCGAAAACCGCAGCACCTTTACGCCACAAGCACGTGCCGCCGCGTAGTGTCCATATTCATGTACGACCACCAAAATCCCCAGGGCAAGCAGAAATGAGAATGCGTACCAGATAAAGCCAAAAGCACTCATGATCCACCCCTCGCTATTTCGTTGGCCGCCGCCTTCCGTCCCTGGCTATCCGCTGCAAGAATTGCAGCCAGGTCGTTGGCCTCTGCATGGCGCACATGATCAAGCGCGGCCGCGATCACGGCTGATATTCCTAAAAACGAAAGTCGTCGATCAAGAAACGCTGCAACCGCTACTTCGTTGGCAGCGTTCAATACAGCCGCACGGTTGCCCCCTTCTGCGAGTGCCCGATAAGCCAGCTGCAGACACGGGAAGCGAACCATGTCTGCCGGCTCGAAATCGAGACGTCCGAGAGCACAAAGATCGAGCGAGGCCACGCCGGAGGAAATCCGCTGCGGCCAAGCCAGAGCCTGAGCGATCGGCGTACGCATGTCTGGATTACCCAGCTGCGCAATGATCGACCCGTCAATGTAGTCCACCATGGAATGCACGATGCTCTGCGGATGAATGACCACATCGATCCGGTCCGCCGGGACGCCAAAAAGCCAATGCGCCTCGATGACCTCAAGCCCCTTGTTCATCATGGTGGCGGAATCAACGGAGATTTTTCGCCCCATTGTCCAGTTGGGGTGGGCAACCGCCTGGTCCGGCGTCACATTCGCGAGCTCACCCAGTGTGCGCGTTCGAAAAGGTCCTCCAGATGCGGTCAACAGTATTCGCTTGATACCGCGGGCGGAAGGGCTCCCTGCATAATCGTGGGGCATCGCCTGAAATACGGCATTGTGCTCACTGTCGATGGGTAGCAGCACCGCGCCGTTGCGACGAACTTCGTCCATCAACAGCGATCCAGCCATCACTAAGGCTTCCTTGTTTGCCAGCAGGAGACGCTTGCCAGCACGGGCTGCCGCCAGCGTCGGCTCGAGCCCCGCCGCGCCAACGATTGCGGCCATCACGGCATCGACGTCCGGTAGGCTGGCAATATCAATCAACGCCTGTTGACCATAACGGACTTCGGTGCAAACCCCCTTGCCGCGCAGAAGCTTCTGTAACTCGCGTGCTCCTGAAGCATCGCCCACCACGGCAAACTTCGGCTTGAAGCGCTCACACTGCTCTGCCAGTACAGCGATACGAGTATGGCCACTCAGGGCAACTACTTCGAACCGATCCGGATGTTGGCCAACAACGTCCAGAGTGCTGACTCCGATGGAACCCGTTGCACCCAGTACAGACAACTTCACGATTGAACGTATCCGAGCAACAAGGCCGCCAAGGGCAGGGTCGACGTCAAACTATCAACACGATCAAGTACTCCGCCATGGCCGGGCAGCAACTGGCTGCTATCCTTGATACCGGCCTGTCGTTTCAAGAGCGATTCAAACAAATCCCCGGCCACACTGACCGCTGTCAGCACGACGAGAACGCCAATGGTTGCGAGAGGGCCCACGGACCAGTGGTCGCCAAGTGGCGAGAAATTCAACAAAACCCCGCCATAAAGCATCACTCCCGCTGCAGCGCCTGCAACGCCTTCCCACGTCTTGCCGGGGCTGATACTCGGCGCCAATTTGTGGCGACCAAAACGGCGACCCGCGAAATAGGCGGAAATATCCGCAACCCAGACAATGGCCATGACGGCCAGTAAAAGCATCGGCCCGACACGAAACAACACAATCATGGCGAGCCACATAGGCAGAATCACCAGTGCGCCGAGGACATATCCGAATGCATCATTCCCTGAAAGTGCCCACTTGAACCGGAACCACAGAGGAGCAACAAGCAACCAGAACAACGCAGAGATACCAAAAATAGCGTCAGCCAGATCAGGCGCACCGATCAAGATCTGCCAACAAAATAACAACAAGATCGAGGCGTACAGCCAGCGCGCGACCTGATCAAGGCGCATCAATCCACCCCACTCCCAAGCTGCCAGAGCGACAATCACTGCCAATGCAATCGGTACGTAAACTGCAGGAAGGTAAAACAGAACCCCAATGAACAATGCCACCAGGAACACTGCCGTGATGATGCGCTGTTTAAGCATCAACATCCTTCGGGCCGCGTTTGCTGTTTGCAGCACTACCGCCCGCACCAACGTCAACCATCGGCTGAGCGGTTTTACCTGATGTCAATAACTGCTCGCTGGTGCGGCCAAACCGCCGTTCGCGACGCCGATATGACACGATCGCGCCGTCTAGCGCAGAGTCATCGAAATCGGGCCAAAGTGTCTCGGTGAAATATAGCTCGCTATATGCAAGTTGCCACAATAGAAAGTTACTGATCCGTTGCTCGCCACCTGTGCGAATGAACAAATCCGGCTCTGGCGCGTATGCCATGGCCAAATGCGGAGCGAGGTCAGCTTCACCGAATACCCCAGATTTTTCCGGGTGCGCAAGCGACAGATGATTCATCGCCTGCAATACATCCCAACGTCCGCCATAATTTGCGCAGATCGTTAGGGTCAAAGCGGTATTGTTGGCGGTCAATGCTTCGCCTTCGCGTATCAACGCGACCAGACGCGGCTCAAACGCAGCCAAATCGCCGACAACTTTCAGTCTCACACCATTGGCATTGAGTTTGCCAATTTCGTTTTGCAACATCCGGACAAACAAGCTCAATAGAAACGATACCTCGTCCGGTGGCCGACGCCAGTTTTCGGAACTGAAGGCAAACAAAGTCAGGTAGTCGATACCTCTTGCAATACAGGCTTTGACCATCGCCCGCACCGTTTCGACACCGCGCTGGTGTCCGGCCACACGCGGTAGAAATCGCTTTTTGGCCCAACGACCGTTGCCGTCCATGATCATGGCAACATGGTGCGGCATGTTGCC
>CAZAGR010000308.1:0-3605 GCA_964484585.1 uncultured Propionivibrio sp.
GGCGGCGTGCTGCTCGGCTTTGGCATTCAGATCGGCTACGTCGACGTTTCCGCGTTCGTCGCACTTCACCGGAACGACGGTCAGGCCGCACATCTGCGCCGTGGCAGGGTTGGTGCCGTGGGCGGACGCCGGGATAAGGCAGAGATTCCGGTGCGATTGGCCTTGTGCTGCCTGATAGCGGCGAATCGCGACCAGGCCGGCGTACTCGCCTTGTGCGCCAGAGTTTGGCTGCATGCAAATTGCGTCAAAACCGGTAATGGCCATGAGCTGCGCTTCGAGGCCAAGTATCAGCTCACGGTAACCCTGTGCCTGATCCATCGGCGCAAAGGGGTGCATCTGCGAAAACTCGGGCCACGATACCGGAATCATCTCGGCGACGGCATTGAGTTTCATGGTGCATGAGCCGAGCGGAATCATGGCGTGATCGAGTGCCAGATCACGATTCTGCAACTTCTTCAAATAGCGCAGCATCTGGTGTTCGGTATGGTGGGTATTGAATACCGGGTGCGTCAGGATTGGCGAGGTTCGGCGCAGGTCGTGTGGGATGGCGCCGGGCGAATTACTTACCACGGTCGCATCCAGCGCAGCAACATCGGCATGCTTGCCGCACAATTGCAGCAGTGCCGCGATATCTTCTGCCGTAGTGGTTTCATCACAGCTGAAGCGCACTGTTTCAGCGTCGAGGTGATGCGCATTGAAGGAAGAGGCCTTCAATGCCGCCGTTCCGCCAGCGCCAGCGCTGTGCGTTCCTGCGGGAACTTTTACCGTGATCGTGTCGAAAAAGCTGCCGGTAACGCCCAGTCCCTTAGCCAATATTGCCGTCAGTCGGTGGATGCGTCCGGCAATCGCGCGCAATCCCTCGGGGCCATGCCATACCGCATACATTCCAGCCATATTGGCGAGCAGCACCTGCGAGGTGCAGATGTTGGAATTCGCCTTCTCGCGGCGGATATGCTGCTCGCGGGTTTGCAGGGCCATGCGGTAGGCGGTCTTGCCACGAGCATCCTTGGACACGCCGATGATGCGACCTGCCATCGAGCGCACGTTGGCTTCGCGGGTGGCGTAAAAGGCCGCATGCGGACCGCCGTAGCCCATCGGCACGCCGAAGCGTTGTGAGGATCCCAGGACGATGTCGGCACCCATTTCACCGGGCGACTTGAGCAGGACTAGCGCCATCAGATCGGAGGCGACCGCGACGACAGCGCCTTTGGCCTTGATCGATGCGATCGTTGCGCTGAGGTCGGCAATTTCGCCGCGGGCATTGGGGTAGGCCAGCAGTGCGCCAAACACATCATGATCGGCGGCAGCTTCGGGTTTGCCAAATACCAGTTCAAAGCCGAAATAAGCGGCGCGGGTTTTGACCACGTCGATGGTCTGTGGCAGGCTGGCTTCGTCAACAAAAAATACCTTGCCCGCGGCTTTCGACACGCGGCGCGCCATCGTCATCGCTTCGGCCGCGGCGGTGGCTTCATCGAGCAACGAGGCATTCGCGATTTCCATGCCGGTCAGATCGATCACCATCTGTTGGTAGTTCAACAGCGATTCCAGACGGCCCTGTGCAATCTCGGCCTGATAGGGCGTGTAAGCCGTGTACCAGCCGGGATTTTCGAAGAGGTTACGCAGAATCACCGGTGGCGTGTGCGTGCCGAAATAGCCTTGGCCGATAAAAGATTTCTTCACCACATTTTTTGCTGCGATGACTTTGATCTTTGCCAAAGCGGTGTGTTCAGTCATTGGCGGCGGCAGGTCCAGCGGCTTGGGGTTACGAATGCTGGCGGGCACCGTCTGGGCAATCAGCGCGTCGAGCGACGGCGCGCCGACGGCGGCAAGCATGGCGGGAATGCTCAGTTCATCCGGACCAATGTGGCGACCAATGAATTCGTCACGCTGTTCGAGTTCGGCGAGCGTGGAAGTGAAATGTGTGGCGGGCATGGCGTGTCTTCAGAAAGTTGAGGTGTAGGCGGTGGCGTCGAGCAGGGCGCTTATTTCTTTGGCAAGCTCGGCCGGGGTGCCGGGTTTGACTTTGAACAGCCAGGTGGCATAAGGGTCTGCGTTGACGCTGTCCGGCGCATCGACGGCGGCGTCGTTGACGGCGATCACCTCGCCCGACACTGGCGCATAGATATCCGAAGCGGCTTTGACAGATTCAACCACGGCAACAGTCTCGCCGGCTTTGACGACACGGCCGACGGCTGGCAGTTCGAGGAATACGATGTCGCCCAGCGCTTCCTGCGCGTGGTCGCTGATTCCAATAGTCAGGGTGCCATCGGATTCAGTGTTGACCCATTCGTGGGAGGCGGCATATTTAAGGTTGGTTGGGGTGCTCATCGTGGTCTCCTGAAGGAATAAAAGCGGGAATGAGTGCGGTTAATTCACGGCCTTGCCGTGACGGACAAAACTGGGTTTGACGACGCGAGCCTTGAGCCGTTTGTCGCGAATTTCGACTTCAACTTCACTGCCGTTGGCAACACCGATAGGCAGGCGGGCTAGGGCGATGGATTGGTTCAGCGAGGGCGAGAACGTGCCGCTGGTGGTTTCGCCATCGCCGAGCGGGGTAATGACTTTCTGGTGCGCACGCAGCACGCCACGATCAAGCAGCACCAATCCGGAAACCTGACGGTCGGCACGCCGTGTCGCTAGCGCCGACTTTCCAATAAAGTCGCGCGAGGCATCCTTGATATCGACAGTCCAGCGCAAGCCGCAATCGTAGGGTGACACGGTTTCATCCATATCCTGACCGTAAAGATTCATGCCGGCTTCAAGGCGGAGCGTGTCACGCGCGCCCAGGCCACAGGGTTTAACGCCGGCATCGACAAGCGCTTGCCAGACCGACGCCGCCTCATCGGCCGGAAGGGTAATTTCGAAGCCGTCTTCGCCGGTATAGCCGGTGCGTGCGATCAGCCAGTTCGCCACGTCGTTTCGCTCTACGCCTTGAAATACGGCCAGGTGCTCGGTTTGCGAACGTGTCGCCGGAAAGGCGGTCCAGAAGCGTTCACGCGTCTGCGGCCCCTGCACTGCAATCATCGCCAGATCACGGCGGACCAACAACGCAGCGTCATAGTTTCCAGATGCGCCGGCCAGTTGCCCGCGCATCCACGCGATGTCCTTCTCGGCGGTACCGGCATTGACGACGATGCGGAAGCGTTCCGGTGTGAAGTAATAGACGATCAGGTCGTCGATCACCCCGGCGGAATCGTTCAGCATGCATGAATAAAGGGCCTTGCCGGGCGTCGTCAGCTTGGCAACATCGTTGGCCAGCAGGTGGCGCAGCCAGCGTGTTGCGTCCGGTCCGGCAAGATCCAGCGCGCACATGTGCGAGACGTCGAACATTCCGGCATCCTTGCGCACGGCATGGTGCTCGTCGATCTGCGAGCCGTAATGGATCGGCATCTCCCAGCCGGCGAAATCGACAATCTTGCCGTGCGCAGCGATGTGGCTTTCGTAAAGTGGGGTGCGTTGTGCGAGAAAGTCGGTCACAGGAGGCCTCGGCTAAAAATTGAATAGGGATGCAGGCATAGGCCTCGCATCCCCATCTGTCCTTGGCACCTGAGAGATTTACTCCGTCGGTGGATGTCACCTCGTGCATTGAATGCACAGAGGCTCAT
>CAZAGR010000309.1:0-3596 GCA_964484585.1 uncultured Propionivibrio sp.
AATTAACAAGAAAGACCTTTAGGGTTTTTTACGAGGGAAATGTACGGTAGCAAACAAAAAGGTTAAATCAAGAATTTCCGACAGACCACAACTCCATCAAAGGTATAATTTCACTATGGCTACTAAAAAATCAACTCCTATTATTGAAATTGAAGAGGAAGATGAAGAGGATACGATCCTTGAATCTCCCGAAGAATATGTAAAGTTCAAAGCCAGTCACTTTTATGCGGTACTGGTCGTGTTCGCATTTGCTGCGGGAATACTGGTTGGGTACTTTGCCTGGGGACGCAGCGTTACTACGACCTTTGTGCAACAGCCCGCGGGCGTACCTGCCGCGGGAGCGCCTCAGCCTCAGGCAGCTGCCAAGCCGGTCATTTACAACATCGAGACAAAGGGTTATCCCAGTTTGGGTCCTGCAGATGCGCCGATCACGATTGTGGAATTTAGCGATTATCAATGCCCGTATTGCCACAAATGGTATGTTGAAACATACGGCGCGTTAATGGCGGCGTACCCGGGCAAGATTCGCTTTGTGTATCGCAACTACCCGCTCGGGTTTCATCAAAACGCGCAAGCTGCGGCAGAGGCGGCGCTGTGTGCGGGCGATCAGGATAAATATTGGGAATTTCACGAAATTCTGTTTGACAATCAGCAATTGTTGAATAATCAGGCGGGCACTGTCCTTGAGCAAGCTGATTACAACAAAATGGCGGCTGATGTAAACCTGAACACTGCCGCTTTTGAAGAGTGCATGACCAGCCGTAAATACGAGCAGTTCATTAAAGATGATATGGCGTACGCCGCCAGCCTCCCGCCGGATTATGACGCCAACGGGCAAGCGGAATCCGCGGTGGGCGGTACGCCGTCTTTCTTCATCAACGGGCATCGTCTCGGCGGGGCTTATCCGCTTGAGTATTTCAAACAGATCATAGACGCCGAACTGGCGAGTAATTAAAAATTTGGGACGGGCTTCAAGCCTGTCCCTTTTTTATTTATGTTGCGTCAAAAACTGTGCGGCGAGTTATAAATTCCCCCTTGATTCGCCTTCGGCGCGAAGAAGAACTTCCTGCCTTTGTATGTTAAAATAACTTTGCTATGATTGATTACGACTTTTCCAAACACGCTCTTGACATGATGGAAGAACGCAATGTTTTGGAGACTTGGATTCGGCGCGCATTGGACGAATCGGATAACACATTTACAGGCGATGACGGAAATTTACATTTCACCAAAGCGATTGTTGAAAAAGAAAATCGTGTTTTGCACGTGGTGGTGAATCCTGCCGTTTCTCCCAAGCGGATTGTGACGCTGTTTTTTGACAGAAGGTTGCGAAGTATCGCATAATTTTCTAAACAGGAAATTTGATTTTTATTCGCGATTTTTGATAAAAGTTTCGTAATTGTGAAACAAGCGATAAGGAGCAAGAAATGAAACTAAAAATTGACAAAGAAAACGACGCGCTTTATTTACGTCTTGACGATAGCGAGATTATCGATTCCGAAGAAGTTCAGCCCGGCGTAATTTTGGATTTCGACAAAAATAACCGCGTGATTGGCATTGAAATCCTCGCGCTCAGCACCCGCGTTACGCCCGATATGCTGAAAAACGTCCAATTGGAAACCGTCTAACAATTCAATCCTCGCTCTTTTAGCGGGGATTTTTTTCATCCTTTATTCTTAACCATGACTCAAATCTTCATCTCCTATTCCCGCAAAGACCTGCCCTTCATTGAACGCCTCGCCGCCGACTTGAAAAACTCCGGCTTCGATGTTTGGTATGACGTATCCAGTTTGGATGGCGGCGTACGCTGGAACAGAGTCATCGAGCAGGCGATTAAAGACAGCCAGTATGCCATTGTGGTTTTGTCGCCGGATTCTGTCGCTTCGGAATATGTGGAGGATGAAGTTTCTTTTGCAAGAAGATTGAAGAAAAAAATTATCCCTTTGTATTACCGCCCGTGTGAATTGGGGATGCTGTATATTAATTTGAATTACATTGACATTCAAGATAAAAAATATAGCGGCAACTTCGACAAGATATTAGGCGCGCTGAATGTTTCAAACTTGAAAAAAGCCGTTGAGCCTGCGCCGAAAAAAGAACAACCGATTGAAGAAAAGCGCTCTGCGCAAGTTGCAACGCCAAAAATTGTAACGCCGCAAAATAAAATCACCCTCTCCAACGGCATGGACTTCGTGCGCGTACTGGCGGGTAAGTTTTTGATGGGCAGTAATAATGGACGCGATAACGAAAAACCGCAACACAGTGTAGATATTCCCTACGATTACTGGATGGCGCGTTTCCCTATCACGAATGAGTTATACAACGCTTACGCCCAAGCCAAAGGAATTACACACCCCGTAACCGGTTGGGAAAAGAAAAAAGATCATCCCGTTGTTTACATTTCGTGGAGTGATTCAACGGCATATTGCGAATGGTTAAATAATTTATTGAAAGATGAATTGCCTGCGGGTTTGGTCTTGCGCCTGCCCACTGAAGCCGAGTGGGAGAAAGCCGCGCGCGGCACAGATGGGCGTGAGTACCCTTGGGGAAATACCTTCGATAAAAATAATTGCAATACCGAAGAAAACGGAAGAAAAGATACAACGCCAGTGGGCAGCTATTCCCCGCGCGGAGATTCGCCTTACGGTTGCGCAGATATGGCGGGCAATGTTTGGGAACGGTGTCATTCTTTATACAAACCTTATCCTTATATAGCATCAGATGGGCGCGAAAAAAATAGCGTGACAATTACGGAAATTTTTAAATTTAGAACTTTGCGCGGCGCATCATATTATTGGGATAAGAGCGCCGCTGGTTGCGCGTTTCGCGACGACTACAACTACTACGACTTCGACGTCAGCCGCAACAACTACTACCTCGGTTTTCGTGTGGTGGCGTCCCCTGTTCTCTCCTGAGGTTTTGTTTTTCTGTTTTCTGCGCCCGAAGGGCATTCTGATTTTCTGAGTGTGAATTTTTCAAATATAGATGGAATGGATACTCAACTTTCACCCGCCGCAGGCGGGTTTTTTTTATAATTTTTCAAGAGTATAATGTCATTGTCGCTTTCGAGCGACGGGGCTGGCTGGTCAACGCCGCTGGTTGCGCGTTTCGCAACAACAACAACAACAACAACAACCGCAACAACAACAACGGTTTTCGTGTGGTGGCGTCCCATTTCTCGCTATTTGATATAAAGCAAACCCGCCGAGATCTTAAAGACCTCAGCGGTTGCCTCTGCCAGAAATGCTGTGCGTCTATGGATGTACAGCCGCGGCACAACAGGAGAGAAAGTGCAGTCACGTCCCGTCTGTGCGCTTCGGCGTTCAGGCAAATATAAAATAGCCTCACGCTTCGCATGGCGAACTTTGACCATCCCAGCGTGAGGCGCTTTTTATTTGTGGATGGTTTTAATTATCTTCCTCCAAACCGCTTGCAAGTTTATCTTCAGGAAAGTAAACTTGCATCAACCTGCGCCCTCTAATCACCAATCACTGATTACTGGTCACTGAATACTGACAACTGGAGAATCAATATGCAACTCAAAGGAATTTACGCCCCCATCGTCACCCCCTTCAATGCGGATGAAAGCATCAACT
>CAZAGR010000310.1:0-3567 GCA_964484585.1 uncultured Propionivibrio sp.
ATGGAAAATAAGCCACCAGCAGACAGGCCGCAATGACTGCCGTCAAACGTTCAAGTCCGGTCAGCGGGGCTTTCCAATACCCCGTCACGGCAGACGCCCAAAGCATGACGGACACCACCGCCTTGCTGACCGCCAGTGCCACCGACATCACGGTCCAATCACCCTGCAGCATCAGTGAGGGTTCATAGACGGCCATGTAAGGCACCACAAATCCGACGATGGCGATCTGCGTGGCTTTCCAGCCAATCGCATCGTGGGAAGCTTTGGCAATCGACGAGGCCGCCAGCGCAGCGAGTGCCACGGGCGGGGTCAGGTCAGCCATGATGCCAAAGTAAAAAGTGAACATGTGGCTAATGATCAGCGGCACGCCTAGTTTGGCCAGCGCCGGCGCGGCAATAGCGGCGGTGATGATGTAATTAGGAATGGTTGGAATTCCGGTGCCGAGCACAATGCAGATAAGCATGGTCAGCAGCAGGGACAGAAACAGACTGTGTTCGCCGACTTGCATGATCCAGGCGGCAAAGGTTGATGCGGCACCGGTCAGTGACAGGATGCCGACAATGACACCGACGACGGCGCAGGCGAGACCGACCGGTAAGGCCTGACGCGCGCCGTCGACCAGACTCATTTTGAGCAGATGCAGGGTCTGGTGGCCACCTTTAACCCGCAAGCTCACGGCGACCAGCGCAGCAATGATGAGCAATATCGGGTCGATTCCCCATTTTGTGAACGAAGATGCGGCCAGACCAACACCCAGCCAGAATACATAGCGGAATGCCGTGTTGGAAATGCGCGCCGCAATCCCTGCCCCCAGAATCAGAATGCTTGTGAGCGCGAGACCCACCATGCCGGCAAACATTGGCGTGAAGCCGTGAAACAGCATTCCGACGAGCCCGGCAAGCGGCAATACCAGATGCCAGCTTTCTTTCAGTGCCCGCCAGGGATTCGGCAACTCCTCTTTTGGAATGCCGAGCAAGCCTTCTCGCCCGGCTTCCAGATGTACCATCCAGAAGGCAGTGAAGTAGTAAAGCATTGCGGGAATGATCGCGGCCTTGACGATTTCGGAATACGGCACGTTGAGTGTTTCGGCCATGATGAATGCCACTGCGCCCATCACCGGTGGCATGATCTGACCACCCATGCTGGCCGTGGCTTCTACCGCTCCGGCAAAAACCCGCGAATAGCCGTAGCGAATCATCAACGGAATGGTGAATTGACCTACGGTCAACACATTAGCCACGCCGGAACCGGAAATGGTGCCCATCAGGCCTGATGAAATTACTGCCACCTTGGCCGGGCCACCCTGGCTGTGGCCGACCAGGCCAAGCGCGATCGCGTTAAAGAGTCGAATCATGCCGGCGTGTTCGAGGAAGGCACCAAACAAAATGAAGAGAAAAATATAGGTTGCCGAGACGAAGGTTGGCACACCGAAAATGCCTTCGGTGGATAGGTACAAAGTGTCAATAATTTGGCTGAAGGCGTAGCCGCGGTGTGCGATGAATTCCGGCAGATACTGTCCCCAAAGGCCATAGGCGAGAAATGCCGCGCACAAGAGCGGCAGAGCCAGCCCCATGACCCGACGCGTGGCTTCAAACACGATCAGGACGAATGTGCAGCCGACAGCGATATCCATTGTCGATGGGTCGCCGGAACGCTGAATCAGTGCGGTTTCAAAAATCCAGTGGTAAAGCGAGAGAGCAAATGCTGCAGCGGCCAGCACGCTGTCGTGCCAGGGAATTTGGCTTGCTTTGGCGTGCACTCGCAAGCGTGGGTAGAGCAGCAGCGTGAGCGCCAGCAGAAAGCCGACGTGCAGGCTGCGCGTAATCAGGCTCGATAGCGGTGCGTAAGCTGCAACGACCAGTTGGAAACCTGAAAACGTCAGCGCAACACTTGTCAGCACGGCGAGTGAGCGTCCGACTAAATGGCGCGGAATGCCGTGCTCGGTGACCTCGTCCGCGTCGGTGTGTCCCGCGGTTTTGGCGTGAGACATCGCTGTGACTGACAAACTTACTTGATTAAGCCCGCTTCGCGATAGTACTTTTCTGCGCCCGGATGCAGCGGCAGCGGCATGCCCTTTGCCGCATCGCTCTTGCTGATTGCTTTGGCGGCGGCATGAGCGGCATATAAAGTATCGAGATTGTCAAACATGCTCTTTGTCATCGCATAGACCGTGTCGTTTGAAACGCCTTCATGGGTTACCAGAAAGTTCTGCACCTTGATCGTCTGCACTTCGGCAGTCTGCCCTTCGTAGGTCTTGGCCGGGATGACCGCGGCTTGATAAGCTGGATCGCCGATCTTGCCAACAAGGTCCGCAGGAATGGTGACGATGGACAATTTCACGGCGGTGGCCAGATCACGCACAGCGGCAACGCCAAGGCCGGCAGAAATAAGTGTCGCATCAAGCTGGCGATTTTTCATCAATTCAACGGACTCGCCAAACGGCAGATACTCGGTGCGGGAAAAGTCACCATAGCTCATGCCTGCGGCCTTGAATATCGCACGCGAATTGAGTTCGGTGCCGCTTTTTGCCGCGCCGACGGAAACCCGCTTACCTTTCAGATCAGCCAGCGTCTTGATGCCAGAATCAGCGGCAGCGACAATCTGGATGTAGTTCGGATAAATCGCCGCGACGCCGCGCAGTTTCTTCAATGGCGTCTTGAATCCTGCCTCTTCGTCACCCTTCCACGCATCAGAGAGCGAGTCGCCCAGGGTAAAGGCAATTTCGCCGCGGCCGGCTTGCAGCAGGTTCAGGTTTTCGGCACTGGCCTTGGTCGCCTGTACCGACACCTTGGCATCGGGCAGTGCCTTGCCGTAGATCTGAGACAAGGCCACACCCATCGGGTAATACACGCCAGAGGTACCGCCGGTGAGAACATTGATGAACTCAGCAGCGAGGGTCACAGGGGGCATCAGCACGAGGGCGGTCAGTGCCAACACGAGGCGAAATTTGAGCATAACGGTTTTCTCCATACGGGTTCGTAGTTCTGAAGATTACATCAGTCGGCGAGGTCGTGCAGTGATATTGACTTTATGAGCTGCAGCTCCCGGTTTGAACTTGGCGAAAAAACTGAGTGTTGCCAATGCCGCATTTGGGCCAGTACGAGTCATTCGCTTTAGGACTCCGTGCTGCCGGTAACGACCCAATCCGGTCGTTGCTGCATCCTAGTTGGGCGGCAGCAATCGGCCAAAAAAGAGCCATACACGGCACTGAAAACGCGGGGCTTTCACGACCGCACCCCAAGGTCAACCGGCCAACTCGAAAGCGCTCCGTTAACCCTTTCGCAGATGTATTATCCGTGCATAAACAAGCGCATCCATGCGAAGGGATTTTGATGACCGCAAAGAAATCCGCAATAAAAGTCCGCAGCAAGGCATCGGCACGTCCCGCGCAGAAGCGTGACCCGCTTGCCAGCCCCCCATGCACTCATGGATAAGCCCGTCCGCAAGGCCGTTGCTGCCCAGCCTGTAGAAGCCACGCCCCAGGCCACCCCCACGCCTGCGCCCACCCTATTCCCCATCGTCGGCATCGGCGCCTCCGCCGGTGGGCTGGCGGCGTTTGAAGCCTTC
>CAZAGR010000311.1:0-3561 GCA_964484585.1 uncultured Propionivibrio sp.
TCATCGAAGTGGTTTACGCTTTGCCAGAAAGGCAGTAACTGATAAAGCTGTCTTTGCCTGATGGCAGCACGGTGCTTGATGCTGTGCAGGCATCCGCACTGCTATCGAAGTATCCCGAGATTGACCTGACAAAAAACAAGCTTGGGATTTATGCCAAGCTGGCCAAGCCCGAGACCATTCTGCGTGATCGTGATCGGGTGGAAATCTACCGAGCGCTGCTCGCCGATCCGAAAGAAGTCAGAAAAAGGCGCGCGGCGGAGGGCAAGGCAATGAAAAAAGGCGGCGGCGACTGAAGGCGGTCGCGGAATCTGACCAGAAAAGTCGGCGCTAGCGAGACGGCACGGGCAAGCTTTCGCTGGCGACGCTTAGTGGAAATGAAGGCATGACGCCGCGTATAATGCGTTTTTGGAACTAAGGAATTTATCATGAGACTTACCCAGAAGGCGCTGACGTTCGACGACGTCCTCCTGGTTCCGGCCCACTCGGCGATTCTTCCCCGTGATGTGAGCCTCGCCACCCGATTGACCCGCAAAATCCAGCTGAATCTCCCGTTGGTTTCCGCTGCTATGGACACCGTGACCGAAGCCGGGCTCGCCATTGCTCTGGCGCAGGAAGGCGGCATCGGCATTATTCACAAGAACCTGAATCCCAAGGCGCAGGCGGCTGAAGTAGCCAAGGTTAAACGTTTTGAATCGGGCGTACTCAAGGATCCCATTACTATTCCGCCGACCATGACGGTTCGCGAAGTGTTGGCGCTGACCCGCAGCTACAAAATTTCGGGCCTGCCGGTGGTTGACGGGGGTGTTGTGGTCGGTATTGTCACCAATCGCGATACCCGTTTTGAGACCAATCTCGATCAGCCTGTGCGCTTGATCATGACGCCCCGTGAGCGCCTGATTACCGTCCCGGAGGGAACTTCGGCCGAAGAGGCCAAGGCCTTGATGCACAAGCATCGACTTGAACGCGTGCTGGTGGTCAATAGTAATTTTCAGTTGCGCGGTCTGGTGACGGTCAAGGATATTCTGAAATCAAGCGAGCACCCTTACGCTAGTAAGGACGAATTAGGTCACCTGCGCGTCGGTGCGGCTATTGGTGTTGGCGAAGGTACTGTCGAGCGTGCTGAATTGCTGGTTGAGGCGGGAGTCGACGTGATCGTCGTCGATACGGCACACGGACATTCGGAAGGCGTGCTCAAGCGGGTCGAGTGGGTGAAGAAGCGCTTTCCCAAGGTCGAAGTCATCGGTGGCAATATTGCAACGGCTGCTGCCGCCTTGGCCTTGGTTGACCACGGCGCTGATGGCGTCAAGGTCGGCATTGGCCCTGGCTCCATTTGCACGACGCGAATCGTGGCTGGCGTTGGTGTGCCGCAGATTTCGGCAGTGGATAACGTGGCGGTCGCGCTGGCGGGAAGCGGTGTGCCGTTGATTGCTGATGGTGGAATCCGTTACTCGGGCGATATATCAAAGGCGATTGCGGCCGGCGCCAATGCGGTCATGCTTGGCGGACTGTTTGCTGGAACCGAGGAGGCTCCCGGTGAAACGGTTCTGTATCAGGGGCGTTCATATAAATCCTATCGCGGCATGGGAAGTATCGCGGCGATGAAAGACGGTGCCGCCGATCGTTATTTTCAGGAATCGGATGCCAACGTCGAAAAATTGGTACCGGAGGGAATTGAAGGTCGTGTTCCGTACAAAGGGCCTGTTGGCGCAGTGATTCATCAATTGATGGGTGGTTTGCGTGCGTCGATGGGTTATGTCGGTTGCGCCAGCATCGAGGAGATGCGCGCGCGCGCAGAGTTCGTTGAAATTTCATCGGCCGGAATGCGTGAGTCGCATGTTCATGATGTGCAAATCACCAAGGAAGCGCCGAATTATCATATTGACTGAGCCGGTGTTCATTTCGGATTTTCTTTATACAAATTGACCAAATCAGCACGGCGGCTCATGCAGTTTTTTGAGCCGCCTTTTTCATTCCAAGGTTTCGGGACCGCTCTCCATGGCACATAAAAAAATACTCATTCTCGATTTCGGTTCCCAGGTAGCACAACTGATTGCGCGGCGCGTTCGGGAGCAGCAGGTGTATTGCGAGCTTCATTCGTTCGATGTATCGGAAGACTTCATTCGCGAGTTCAATCCGCAAGGAATCATTCTTTCCGGTGGTCACGCATCGGTGTACGAATCGCTGGAGTGGAAAGCTCCCGATATCGTGTTCACGCTCGGCGTTCCGGTGCTGGGTGTTTGCTACGGCATGCAGACCATGGCCGCGCAGTTGGGGGGCAAGGTTGAAGGCAGCTCGTCGCGCGAGTTCGGCTACGCCGAAATGCGTGCTCGCGGACACTCGAAGTTGTTCGAAGGTATCTCCGATCGCACCAATGAGCAAGGCCACGACCTGCTTGACGTTTGGATGAGTCACGGCGACAAAGTGACCGAACTGCCGCCCGGTTTCAAGCTTATCGGCAGCAATGATTCAACACCGATTGCGGCGATGGCTGATGAAGAACGCGGGTTTTATGCAGTGCAGTTTCATCCGGAAGTTACCCACACGCTTAAGGGACGCGAAATCTATGCGCGCTTTGTGAACGACATTTGCGGCTGCGGACGCGATTGGACCATGCCCAGTTATGTTGATGAAGCGGTGGCAAAAATTCGCGCTCAAGTCGGCACTGAAGAGGTCATTCTGGGACTGTCCGGCGGGGTTGATTCGAGCGTTGCGGCGGCCCTGATTCATCGAGCAATTGGTGATCAATTGACCAGTGTTTTTGTGGACAACGGCTTGCTGCGGCTGAATGAGGCCGATCAGGTAATGAAGACCTTTGCGCGTAATCTCGGCGTAAAAGTAATTCATGTGGACGCAGCGGCTACCTTCATGGGGCATCTGGCCGGAGTCACCGATCCTGAGCAGAAGCGAAAAATCATTGGTCGAGAATTTGTTGAAGTATTTCAGGCCGAGGCGCAGAAGCTTCCCAATGCGCAGTGGTTGGCCCAAGGGACGATTTATCCCGATGTGATTGAGTCAGCCGGAGCGAAAACCAAGAAAGCGCACACCATCAAGAGTCACCATAACGTTGGTGGATTGCCTGAATCGTTGAATCTGAAACTGCTGGAGCCCCTGCGCGAACTGTTCAAGGATGAAGTGCGGGAACTCGGTGTTGCGCTCGGCTTGCCGCATGAGATGGTCTATCGTCACCCGTTCCCCGGCCCTGGCCTTGGCGTGCGGATTCTAGGCGAGGTGAAGCAGGAATTCGCCGACTTGCTCCGTCGCGCCGATGCTATTTTCATAGATGAACTGCGCGCCGCCGATTGGTATGACAAAACCAGTCAGGCCTTTGTTGTTTTTCTTCCGGTAAAGAGCGTTGGCGTCATGGGCGATGGGCGAACGTATGAATACGTCGTCGCCTTGCGTGCCGTACAGACCTCGGATTTCATGACCGCGAAATGGGCGGAGTTGCCTCACGAACTGCTGGGAAAAGTCAGCAACCGCATCATTAATGAAGTCCGCGGGATCAATCGTGTGGTGTACGACATATCAGGAAAGCCGCCGGCGACTATTGAGTGGGAGTGA
>CAZAGR010000312.1:0-3549 GCA_964484585.1 uncultured Propionivibrio sp.
GGGCGTCTTCGCTGCCGGCGACATGCGCCGCGGACAGTCGTTGGTGGTCTGGGCGATTCGCGAAGGCCGTCAGTGTGCGCAGGCTGTGGATGCCTACCTGATGGGCAGTAGCGTCCTGCCGCGTTGACGTCGATGCAAGAGCGGGCTTTGTTACACTGCATGACATGAATAAGAGCCCGCTCAATGTCATCATCCTTGCCGCAGGGCAGGGCAAACGGATGCGCTCCGAGTTGCCCAAGGTGTTGCATCCTATTGCCGGAAAGCCACTGCTGGCTCACGTGTTGGACACCGCACGCAGTCTGGGTGCGGCGAATATCTGCGTTGTTTACGGCCATGGTGGCGAGCAGGTGCGTGCCGCGCTCGCCGCGCCGGATATTACCTGGGCGCTGCAGAGTCCTCAGCTTGGAACCGGACATGCCGTGTTGCAGGCGCTGCCGCATATCGATCAAGACGCGCCCACGCTGGTGCTTTATGGCGATGTTCCGCTTACCAAATGCGCAAGCCTGCGTGCGCTGATCGATGCCGCCGGCAGCAACTACCTCGCCCTGCTTACCGCCCATGCAGATAATCCGCATGGCTATGGCCGCATCGTTCGGACGGCCGGGCGAGTGACACGCATCGTTGAAGAAAAAGATGCCGATGATGTCGAGCGTGCGATCAGGGAAATCAATACCGGAATCTTGGTTGCGCCTGGCGCGGCGTTGGCGCGTTGGCTGCCGCAGCTTGGCAATCGCAATGCACAGGGTGAGTATTACCTGACCGACATCGTCGCGTTGGCGGTCGAGGATGCGTGCAAAGTCGTGACCGCTCATCCCACTGCCGCATGGGAGACTGAAGGCGTCAACAGCAAGGTGCAACTGGCCAAGCTCGAGCGCGTTTTTCAGAGCTCGATCGCTCAAGCGTTGATGGAATCCGGCGTCACGCTGGCCGATCCATCGCGCATCGACGTGCGGGGCGAGTTGCAGTGCGAAGCGGACGTCAGCATCGACGTCGGTTGCGTCTTCGAGGGCACGGTAAAAGTCGGCGCTGGCGCTACGGTGGCGGCGCATTGCGTTCTGAAAAATTGCAGTATTGGCGCCGGCGTTCGCGTGCAGCCGTTCTGCCACATCGAGGACGCTGTTGTCGGCGCCGGCTCGATCATCGGCCCCTATGCGCGCTTGCGTCCGGGAACGGAGCTCGGCAAAAACGTGCACGTCGGCAATTTCGTCGAGATCAAGAATTCGAGCATTGCTTACCAGTCGAAGGCGAACCATCTGGCTTATATCGGCGATGCCACTGTCGGCAGTCGCGTCAATATCGGTGCCGGCACGATCACCTGCAATTACGACGGAGCCAACAAGTTCCGCACGGTAATTGAAGACGATGCCTTCATTGGATCCGATACCCAACTGGTCGCTCCTGTCACGGTGGGTCGCGGCGCTACGCTGGGGGCCGGGACAACATTGACGCGCGATGCCCCGCCCGATCAGCTCACTGTGTCGCGTGCGAAGCAGGTGTCGATCGCCGGCTGGAAGCGGCCGCAGAAAATAAAAAAGGACTGATTATGTGTGGCATTGTCGCCGCGGTCGCCGACCGCAATATCGTTCCTGTCCTGATCGAAGGATTGACCCGGCTGGAATACCGCGGCTATGACTCCGCCGGAATCGCGATTCTTGCGCCAACGCTGAAGCGCTTGCGCAGCGTTGGTCGCGTTGCCGAACTTGCGGCACAAGCTGCAGGTACCTCGGCCGGCGTTGGCATCGCCCATACCCGTTGGGCCACACACGGTGTGCCTAGCGAGCGTAACGCACACCCTCATGTGTCGGCCGGGTTGGCCGTTGTGCATAACGGCATCATTGAAAATTATGCTGAGTTGAAACAAGTACTGGTGACCGAGGGCTACGTTTTTACGTCGGATACCGACACGGAAGTAGTCGCTCATTTGATTCACCGCACACTGAAGTCTGCTGTGGATTTGTTGGATGCGGTGCGCTTGACCGCCGCCCAACTGGTTGGCGCCTACGCGATCGCGGTGGTGCGCGATGGAGATGACTGTGTCGTCGTCGCCCGTCATGGGGCACCGCTGTTGTTGGGTTTGGGGGACGACGGTAATTATGCGGCGTCCGACGCCTCGGCGCTGTTGCAAGTCACCCGCAATATGGTGTATCTGGAAGAAGGCGACTGCGCCGAACTCAAGCGCGACGGCGTTCGAATAGTCGGCGCTGGCGGGACGGCGGTCGCGGTGGGCACCGATCGTCCGGTGCACATCAGCACATTGTCCGCCGACGCGGTGGATCGCGGTGACTATGCACATTACATGCAAAAGGAAATTTTCGAGCAGCCGCAAGCGCTCGCCGCAACGCTGGAAATGATCAGCGGCGCGCACACGCTCACGCCCAATCTTTTTGGCGCTGACGCGCTGGAGTTGTTCAAGGACGTGGATTCGGTCTTAATTCTTGCCTGCGGCACGAGCTATCACTCGGGGTTGGTTGCACGCTACTGGATCGAGCAGCTTGCCGGCATTTCTTGCACCGTTGAAATTGCCAGCGAATACCGCTACCGGGTCTCCGTACCCAATCCGCGTCAGCTGGTCGTGGCGATTTCTCAATCCGGCGAAACCGCCGATACGCTGGCGTCGGTCAAATACGCTAAATCGCTGGGTATGGCCCGCACGCTGGCGATCTGCAACGTCGCCGAGTCAGCCATCGTGCGTGAATGCGCGCTGCGTTTTCTCACGCGTGCCGGTCCCGAGATCGGTGTTGCTTCAACCAAGGCGTTCACCACCCAGTTGGCTGCACTGTTCCTGCTGACGGTCACCTTGGCCAAGCAGGCGGGACGTCTGACGGCCGCTGCCGAAGCGGAGCATCTGGCGGCCATGCGCCACCTACCCGTTGCGGTTCAGAAAGTGCTGCTGCTGGAACCCGCGATCGCGCTTTGGGCGCAGCGATTTGCCAACAAGCAGCACGCCTTGTTCCTTGGTCGCGGTCATCACTATCCGATCGCTCTGGAAGGTGCGCTCAAGCTGAAGGAAATTTCCTACATACATGCAGAGGGTTACCCGGCCGGAGAGCTCAAACACGGGCCGCTGGCGTTGGTCGACGAAGACATGCCGGTGGTCAGCATCGCGCCGAACGATGCCTTGATCGAAAAACTCAAATCGAATCTCAAGGAAGTCGCTGCCCGCGGCGGTGAACTGTATGTGTTTGCCGACGCCGATTCCGCATTCGAAGCTGAAGCCGGCGTTCACGTGTTGCGCCTGCCCGAGCACTATGGTTTGCTCTCACCGGTGTTACACGTGATCCCGCTGCAACTGTTGTCGTATCACGTCGCGTTGGTCAAGGGTACGGACGTCGACAAGCCGCGCAATCTCGCGAAATCGGTAACTGTGGAGTAGTTTTCACAGTGGGGAAATTTAATTGCTCCGACCAATTAAAGTCAAAAACTCAGAGCATCTACCGTCTTTTCAACGGTAAATACTTTGAACGGTGCCTCGAGCGTCCCGTTCCAGTCTGGAACAGTCCTTGACATCGGTTTTCTGAATTTCTCTGGCTGATGACTCTTCCAGACTGC
>CAZAGR010000313.1:0-3545 GCA_964484585.1 uncultured Propionivibrio sp.
CGCCCAGTGAAGTAGGCAAGCCATCGGCAATACCGGCAAAAATAATAATCGATATCCCGTTGCCCAAACCCCGCTCGGTAATTTGCTCCCCAAGCCACATCAAAAAGAGCGTACCTGTTACCAGCGTCATCACAGTCGTTAATCGAAACATCATCCCGGGATCTAAGACCAAATCTCTCTGTGATTCCAACGCTATAGCAATACCAAGCCCTTGAAAAAGCGCTAATACGAGCGTTCCATAACGCGTATATTGGGTAATCTTACGGCGCCCCGCCTCACCCTCCTTCTTTAAAGCCTCGAAAGCCGGAACCGCAATGGTCATCAACTGCATGATAATTGACGATGAAATGTACGGCATAATGCCGAGGGCAAAAATAGTAAAACGGGATAAGGCTCCGCCTGAAAAAAGGTTGAATATTCCTAGAATACCGCCTTGCTGCGACTGAAACAGTTCAGCCAACTTATTGGGGTCAATCCCCGGCACAGGGATATGAGCACCAATGCGAT
This sequence comes from uncultured Propionivibrio sp., assembly GCA_964484585.1. Lineage (GTDB taxonomy): Bacteria > Pseudomonadota > Gammaproteobacteria > Burkholderiales > Rhodocyclaceae > JADKHX01. The sequence goes on from CAZAGR010000313.1 coordinate 508, forward strand.
ACACAACAAGAGCCCCAAGCAAGAACCACAGGCGCTGCCATAGGTCACCAAACTTTGCAGGATTGCCCGCGATTCCAGGTGGGGTTGCTACCACGATAGTACTCGTCGAATTCTAACTATTTAGCAGCGGCAATATCAGCAACTGATCCGCCCAAGGCTTCGATAGCAGCCCTCGCCCCCTTCGTGGCACCAACGCCTTTCAAAACCAACTTGCGCGTTATCTTTCCGGAAAGTATTACCTTAGCCGACAACGAGTCACCAGCAATAACGCCGGCCTGTTTCAGGACTAAAAGATCGATTTCGCTAACCGGCAGCCGATCCAACTCAGAAAGACGAACTTCAACATTGCGACTTGCTGTCAGCGAAACAAAACCACGCTTTGGAAGTCGGCGTTGAAGAGGCATTTGCCCCCCCTCAAAACCTACCTTGTGGAATCCTCCCGCGCGAGACTTTTGACCTTTATGACCTCGGCCAGCAGTCTTGCCCAATCCACTTCCAATACCGCGCCCAACGCGTCGGCGCGGCCGCTTGGATCCCTCGCCAGGTTTCAGATTATTCAGTTCCACTTTATTCTCCAGCCTTTACCAAATAGGCAACTTTTCGAATCATTCCGCGTACCGCCGGGGTATCCTCCAGTAGCGCCGTACTATTTATGCGACGCAACCCCAAGCCGCGCACGGTAGCACGATGGTCTTGCTTGGTGCCAATCAGGCTCTTAACAAGCGTTACTTTGATTTTTTGATTGGACATGCGTTACTCCATTATCTCAGCGACAGATTTGCCACGCTTTGCGGCAATTTCCGAGGCCGTGCTCATTGCTAGCAGCCCATCCAATGTTGCACGAACAACATTGTAAGGATTGGTTGAGCCAATAATTTTGGCGACAACATCTGTAATGCCCATGACTTCAAACACGGCTCTCATCGGACCACCGGCGATAACCCCAGTGCCGGCAACACCCGGAGACATCAGCACCGTCGTAGCGCCATGACGACCCGTCACCGTATGATGCAGAGTTCCATCTTTCAACTTGATTTTGCATTGACGACGCCGAGCTTCTTCCATCGCCTTTTGCACAGCAACAGGAACTTCGCGGGACTTCCCCTTTCCCATGCCAACACCACCATCACCGTCACCCACTACGGTCAGAGCAGCGAATCCCAGGATTCTGCCTCCCTTGACCACCTTAGTGACTCGATTAATTGCCACCATCTTCTCGCGCATACCATCGTCGCGCTCTTCCTGCTGATGGGATTTTTTGCTTTGCGGTTTCGCCATTTCAGTCTCGCTTAGAACTTAAGTCCGCCACTACGGGCGGCTTCGGCCAGCGCTTTCACGCGACCGTGATAATGAAACCCGGACCGATCAAAGGAAACCGTATCGACCCCAGCTGTTTTTGCGCGCTCCGCAATTAGCGCTCCAACATAGGTTGCAGCGGCAGTGGCGCCGCCATTGGGAATCTGCGTTTTTACTTCAGCCTCAACGGTGGAAGCAGATACCAACACGCGCGTTCCACAGCCAGAGAATATTTGCGCGTAGATGTGACAGTTAGTCCGATGCACGGCTAAACGCAACACCTTCAACTCAGCTATTTTGGCCCTTGTTTTACGAGCTCGGCGCAGTCGCGCTTGCTTTTTATCCATGTTTCAGCACCTATCCTCTAGTTACTTCTTCTTAGTCTCTTTGATGATGACAACCTCGTCCGAATAGCGAACGCCTTTACCCTTATATGGTTCCGGCGGACGGTAGGCACGTATTTGAGCCGCAACCTGGCCGACCACTTGTTTGTCGATGCCCTTTATCAGAATTTCGGTCTGCGTTGGCGTCTCTACTTTGATACCGCTTGGCATTCCATGAACCACAGGATGAGAGAAACCTAAAGACAAGTTTACTTTGTCACCCTGAGCCTGCGCTCGGTAGCCGACACCTACAAGATTAAGCTTTTTTTCAAACCCCTTGGTAACGCCGATGACCATGTTATTTACTAACGACCGCATCGTCCCAGACATCGCATTAGCATCAGGATGTTCGCCAACCGCTACACATAACACTGATGAGCCTTCACGATCAACCCTTACCGATGGCAGCAAGGATTGCGTCAGTGCGCCCAAAGGCCCCTTAACACCAACCTTAATTTCACTTACCGTCAACTCAACCCCAGCCGGTAGCAGTACAGGATATTTGGCTACGCGCGACATATGTATCCTTTCTTAAGCCACGATACAGAGAATTTCGCCGCCCACATTACTGGCACGCGCTTTCCTGTCTGTCATTACGCCTTTTGGCGTGGAAATAATGGCAACACCGAGGCCATCCAACACGCGAGGTAAATCACCCGAACCGCGGTAAACGCGAAGACCAGGCCGCGATACTCGCTCAATGCGGCCTATCACCGGATTCCCCGCATAATATTTCAAAGCAACATCCAAGGTCGCCTTACCATCCAACTTGCGAACGGCGAAGTCACCAATGTAACCCTCCTCTTTTAAGACGCCAGCAATGGCAATCTTTATTTTGGACGAGGGCATCGCTACAGACTGCTTCTCTGCCATCTGAGCGTTACGAATGCGCGTCAACATGTCGGCAACCGGGTCAGTCATGCTCATATCAATCTCCTTACCAACTTGCCTTGGTCATGCCAGGCACTTCGCCGCGCATTGCAAATTCGCGCAACTTCATTCTGCACAACCCAAATTTGCTGAAAACACCACGCGGGCGTCCAGTAAGCGCACACCTGTTACGCTGGCGCGATGGACTTGAGTTACGCGGCAGCGACTGAAACTCGGCCCGCGCAGCGGTGCGCTCATCCTCGGACAGCTTTACATTTGTCATCGTTGCAACCAGTTCGGCCCGCTTGGCAGCGTACTTTGCTACCATATTTGCGCGCTTCAACTCACGGTTTATCAGTGCAAGTTTCGCCATGAAACCCTCAGCTCTTGAATGGAAATTTAAATGCCATGAGAAGCGCCTTCGCCTCTTCATCCGTTTTCGCCGTCGTGGTGATACTTATATTCATTCCACGCAACGCGTCTATCTTG
>CAZAGR010000314.1:0-3534 GCA_964484585.1 uncultured Propionivibrio sp.
GGCGAAATCAAGGGTATTAGCGCTGATCTGGTGACGGGAGTCTTGCGCCGTATCGGTTGCCTGCCTGTGTTTGTCGAGTTGCCGTTTGCGCGGGCGATCGTCGAACTGGAGGACGGGACGCTGGACATTCTTGTCGGTGCTGCCCAGACTCCGGAGAGAACCCAGTTCGCTTACTTTTCAAGTCCGGTGGAGCGCCACCCGAATGCGCTTTTTCTCGCCAATGCCGCGATGAGTAAATATGCACTCAAGCGGCTAGGCGACATCAAAGGAACTGATTTCCGTCTAGGTGTTGCAAAGAACTCCTCCTATGGTGTCGAGTACGAAGCCTTGAAGCACGATCCGGATTTCATCGCACGCCTGGTTCCGGTTATCGGTACGATCAATGCCTGGAAAATGATTGCCGCCGGGCGTATTGACGGTCTGATTGGCGATGAAGAAACGGCCGCGGAGGAAATCGAGCGCGAAGGTTTGCAGAATGCAATCAGCAAATCCTCTCTTGTCCTGCTGACGACGCCATCATTCATTGCCCTGAGCAAGAAATCGCTCAATGCAGATTTTGCTGCCCGTTTCGACCAGGCTCTGAAGGCAATGATCGCAAACGGAGAACTTGCAGCGATTTTTGAACGCTATGGTCGCTGCCCAACGGTAGGAACAAAGCGCATTTGCCGGTAGGTAGTTGATGACGTGCCCGAGACGATTTCAAGGCGACAGCAAGGACATTGGTAAGGGGTGGAACCGGAAATTATTGCGCGACACTGCCCTTTGGATCCTTGACGTATCTTGATACAAAATCTTTTCAACCTGGATTTTTTCAAGCGTATCTTCGCCATAGTATTTTTTGAGAGGTGATCCATGGCGACACAACTACTCACGCCACCTGGCAACGCCCAAGGCATACCGATGACCGCGGACGTGCTTATGGACTGGGCCGAAGGAATCTACAACGGGTTTTTCCCCGGACACAAGGCGACATTGACCGCCGACCCTTACCTCTATCGCTATTATCCAGAGACTGGCAACTACCTTGGCGTAGCCGGTTCCGATGTCTATGTACTCGGACCTGTATCAGATGGGAAACAACTGCGCGTTGGGAGCCTTGCCGACTTCAGTTGTAGCGTTGATGCAAGGAATTGCACGCTAGGGCCATCAAGCGCGCCCGAAGCTGCTCGCTTTCTCGGCCAGGCGACCCTAGGCTATACGCATCGGCAGATCAGTGATCTGCTGACGTCGACATATGAGGATTGGATCGACGCTCAAGTCGCTCTTCCGCGCACGCAAAGTCACTATGATTGGTTGGTAGAGCGGGGGTACGGCGCGGATCAATACTCGACCAGCTTCGCCGGCCTCGACAACACCATTTGGCGAAAGCTGGCCGGCAGTCCCGATAGCCTGCGACAGTCTATGACTCTGGCTCTGTCGGAAATTCTGGTGGTTTCCATAGCGGGCATTTCCGGCACTCCTTTTCGGCAGTTTTGTGTTGCAAATTACCTCGACATCCTAGAGGAGCAAGCCTTTGGAAACTACCGGACGTTGCTCGAAAATGTCTCACTTTCGACAGCGATGGCTATTTACCTGACTTACCGTGGCAATGCCAAAGCCAATACCCGGACCGGCAGCCAACCAGACGAAAATTACGCACGAGAACTAATGCAGTTGTTCACTATTGGCGTCCTGGAGCTTAATAACGATGGCTCCGTCGTTACTCAGAGTGGCGTAGGAGTTGAATCCTATTCACAAGACGACGTGAGCGGCCTGGCACGGGTCTTTACCGGGTGGGATATTGATAGTACCGGTCTGACCGTTTCATATGAGCGGCACAAGCGCCCGCTCAAACAAGTCGCCGCGAATTACGAGACCGGGGCCAAGAGTTTTCTTGACGTGACGATTGCCGCTGGTACCGATGCAATTACCTCGTTAAGGACTGCCCTGGATACCTTGTTCAATCACAAAAATCTGCCGCCTTTTTTCGCGCGACATTTAATTCAGAGGCTCGTCACCAGTAATCCATCACCGGCTTATGTGCAACGTGTTGCCGGGGTATTCACCAACAATGGAAGTGCGGTGCGCGGTGATCTTGCCGCGACGCTGCGCGCTGTCCTGCTTGATGTTGAAGCACGCGATTTGATCAATCTTTCGCGCCCCAGCTTTGGAAAACTTCGAGAGCCGATTGTGCGCTTGCTTAACTGGGCACGCGGATTTTCGGCGGGTTCTGCTTCGGGATTGTGGGCCATCGGCGATACCTCCGATCCGGCATCCCGTCTCGGCCAGAGTCCTCTGCGCGCGACAACTGTTTTCAATTTCTTTCGACCCGGTTACGTACCACCGGGAACGGCGATTGCGACGCAGGGCCTGGTCGCACCTGAATTTCAGATCGTCTCCGAGAGTTCGGTGGCCGGTTACGTGAATTACGTGCAGAATTTCGTCGCCGGAGCGCGTATTGGCGATGTCAAAGCCGACTATTCAAGTCTGCTCGCACTGGTCGACAACAGTGCGGCGTTGCTGGATGAAATCAATCTGGTGCTCGCGGCCGGGCAGTTGTCCGCAACTACGCTGGCCAGTCTGAAAGTGGCCCTTGACAACATTGCGGTGGTCACTACGACAGGCAAGAACAACCGAATCTATGCGGCGCTGACGCTGGTAATGGCGGCTCCTGAATTCATTGTGCAGAAATGAGGCCCGCCATGAGTACTCCTTTTGACATCACTCCCGACAGTGCTTCCCGCAGGGTTTTTCTCCAACGCGCCTCGGTGCTGTCTCTTGCGGCCGGCGCTGCACCCTGGGCGCTTGCCCTAGCCGGTATCGGTGACGCAGCGGCGCAGACTGCTACGGACTACAAAGCACTCGTCTGTGTTTTTCTATACGGAGGCAACGATTACGCCAATACGCTGGTTCCTTACGACACGGTAAGCCACAACATCTACCAAAGTTTGCGCAGCAACATTGCTTTACCGCGGGCCAGTCTCGCGGCTACTGCGCTGTCGCCAGGTATTGCCCTTGCCAATGGTGTGCAGTACGCTCTGCATCCCAATCTTTCGGCACTGTTACCGATGTTCAGTGGCGGTAAGCTGGCTCCACTGCTCAATATTGGCACACTGGTGCGTCCAACGAGCAAAACCGAGTACACGAACAAATCAGTTTCCCTGCCTCCAAAACTGTTTTCGCATAATGATCAGCAGTCTTTTTGGCAGGCCTCGTCACCTGAAGGGGCTACTTCCGGCTGGGGCGGACGGCTGGGTGACTTATACGCAGCCAGTAATGGCAATTCGACGTTCACTTGCGTCAATGTTTCGGGAAATGCGGTGTTCATGTCTGGGCGCAGTGCCGTTCAATATCAGGTTACTTCCAATGGCTCGGTACCCGTCAATGGCGTAAAAGGTGCGTTGTTTGGCTCAACCACCTGTTCTGCGGCTTTGCAGTCTCTGCTCACCGGGGCACGGACCCATGTGCTTGAAAACGAGTATGCAACGATCACGAGGCGTTCCCTGGGCGCCAACGACCAACTAAGTGCAGCTCTCGCCGGCGGGCAGCTTGGGA
>CAZAGR010000315.1:0-3521 GCA_964484585.1 uncultured Propionivibrio sp.
AAATTTATGTGGCAGGTCATCGCGGACTGGTGGGCTCGGCGCTGCTGCGTAATCTGGAGGCGCACGGCTACACCAATCTTGTCACCCGAACGCATGCAGAGCTTGACCTTACGGACAAGGAAGCCACGGCCGATTTTTTTGCAAAGGAAAAGCCGGAGTATGTATTTCTTGCAGCGGCCATGGTTGGCGGAATTTATGCCAACAACGCATATCCGGCCGATTTCATATTAGTCAATCTTGCCATTCAGACCAGTGTTCTTAATGCCGCGTATCAACACAACGCGACGCGATTGATGTTTTTGGGCTCGAGTTGTATCTATCCAAAACTCGCTCCTCAACCACTCAGGGAGGAATCGCTGCTCACCGGTTCGCTGGAGCCGACTAATCGGCCTTATGCCATTGCAAAAATTGCCGGGATAGAGCTTTGCTGGAGCTACAACCGTCAATACGGCACACGATTTCTCGCTGTAATGCCGACGAATCTTTACGGCCCTGGCGACAACTATCATCCTGATAATTCGCACGTCATTCCGGCCTTGATCCGAAAATTTCATGACGGCAAAAAAAACAATGCACCGACCGTGAGCGTCTGGGGTACGGGCGAGCCCCGTCGCGAGTTCATGTACAGCGAGGACATGGCCGACGCCTGCATCTATCTGATGAACCTGCCTGATCTCACCTTCAACACACTGCTTGGCAGCGACGAAGCCGCCACTAGCATTTTCATGCCGCCGGTCGTCAATGTGGGTGTCGGCGAAGATCTGACGATCAAGGAGCTTGCCGAGCTAATCAAGGACGTCGTAGCTTATCCCGGTAACATTGAGTTTGATGCGAGCAAGCCCGATGGAACCCCGCGCAAATTGATGGATGTGTCACGCTTGCATGCTCTGGGGTGGACTGCCCGAACCGACCTTCGTAGCGGCTTGGTGGCGGCCTATGACGATTTTCGGCGTGCGTGGTAAATGTGCAATTTGCAGGCAAGAGAAATTACTTTAATCGAGAAACCATTATGCAGACCTTGACTCCCGTTGTTCTTTCCGGAGGTTCCGGAACTCGACTATGGCCGCTTTCGCGTGAAAAATATCCTAAGCAACTGCTGGCATTAGTCAGCGAGGATTCCTTACTCCAAGCGACGGTACGTCGCCTGGAGGGGATATCTGGCGTCCGTTTGGCTGCGCCGATGGTCGTTTGTAATGAAGAGTATCGTTTTGTGATTGCAGAACAATTGCGACTCATGGATTTGCAGGGTGATATCGTCCTGGAGCCGGCAGGACGCAATACCGCTCCTGCTCTGACATTGGCCGCCTTGGCAGCGTCGCGCGATCAAGCCGATACGGTTCTGTTGGTCATGCCGGCAGACCATGTCATCGTCGATACACCGGCGTTTCAGGCTGCTGTACGCCGCGGTGCCGCGCTCGCGGCGGAAGGTTCAATCGTGACCTTCGGCATAACACCAGACTCACCGGAAACGGGCTATGGCTATATTCAAGCCAAGAGTTTGCCGGAGGGCTCGGGCAAGAGCAACGATGTCTTTCCAATAGGGCGTTTTGTCGAGAAACCGGATCGTCAGACTGCCGAAGCCTATCTGGATGCCGGATCGTATTTTTGGAACAGCGGATTGTTCATGGTTCGCTCATCGGTGTGGCTGTCAGCTATCGCGGCGTGTCGTCCCGATATCTTGTCCGCGTGTCGCCTGGCATGGGAGCAGGGTTCAACCGATGGTGGATTTCTTCGAGTTGGCAAAGAGCCGTTTTTGCAGTGCCCCAGCGACTCGATCGATTATGCAGTCATGGAGCGAATCGCTGCGGGCGGGCCAGGTTTGCCGCCGGGCGTAGTAATTCCACTGGCGGCTGGTTGGTCGGATGTGGGCGCTTGGGACGCGCTGTGGGCCGTGCTTGCCAAAGACGCCTTCGGCAATGTCCAACGCGGCGATGTCGCCCTTCACGATTGCCGCAACACGCTGGCCATTTCTGATAGCCGTCTGTTGGCCTGTGTCGGTATGGACGATGTTGTGGTGATTGAAACACCTGACGCGGTGCTGGTCGTCCACAAAGACAAAACGCAGGATGTCAAAAAAGTCGTTGATCAGTTAAAGCGCGAGAAGCGACCCGAAGGTCACATTCATCGCAAAGTATTTCGTCCTTGGGGTTCGTATGACGGTGTTGACGCGGGTGAACGATTTCAGGTCAAACGCATTGTGGTCAATCCCGGCGCAACGCTTTCGCTGCAGATGCATCACCACCGTGCCGAGCACTGGATTGTGGTTCGCGGCACGGCACGCGTGACGCGGGGCGACGACAATTTTCTGGTGTCGGAGAATGAATCAACCTTCATTCCGCTCGGTACCCGTCATCGTCTTGAAAATCCAGGCTGCGTGCCGCTCGAAATGATCGAAGTGCAGTCGGGTTCATACCTCGGCGAAGACGACATCGTTCGGTACGACGATGTGTATGGACGTCAAAGCGGCTGATCCAGATTTCTGAACTGCAGGGCGTTTAACCAGGCCAGCGAGAAGCATCGTCGTACGCTTCTCCGGCCGTCAAGCGTCAGCCTCCCGTCGAGGCAAATCGCTTTTCAATCTCGGAAGTCGGGATATACCCATTGACGCGCTCACCATTCCCGAAAAACAGCGCCGGCGTACCATTGATGCGGAGTTTTTGTGCCGTTTCAATTGATTTGTCGAACCCTGTCATATCGCATTTTTCGCCCGCCGTAGCCGGTGCTTTGCCATTGATCATCCAGTCATTCCATGCCTTGGCCTTGTCGGCAGAGCACCAGATAGCCTTGGATTTCTCTGCAGAATCATCTCCCAACACCGGGTAGAGAAAGGTGTAGATGGTGACGTCCTTCACTTTCTGCATGTCTTTCGCTAGTTTTTTGCAGTAGCCACAATTTGGATCTTCAAAGGTCACCAGTACATTTTTTCCGGTACCGCGAACCTGCTTTACGGCGGAGTCGAGCGGCAACAAGGCAAATTGACGTTCGGTTGTCAAATTTCGTCCGCTTTTTGCATCAATGACATTGCCAAACAGCAAATACTTGCCGGCATCATCGGCGTAGAACACCTGACCGTCCGCCGTTACTTCCCATAAACCGGGAATAGCGGATTTAACTAGCCGCTCGATCTTGCCGGATTTACCTTCCAAAGCCTTTCTGACGGATGCCTCATCGGCATATGCAAGTGATGAAAGACCGCCAAATGCAAGCAGTGTCGTTGTCAAGGCGGTAGTCAGTAAATTTTTCATGCAATCTCCATTAAGGGTTCAGGATGCCAGCGCATAGCGGACAAGAGCATCCTTTATGACCGGCAGGTGGTTGGTAAAGTTCAATCCAAAATTACGCAATTGAGCCAGCGGTGTACCGCTAGCGCCAAAAAATCGATGCATTCCGTCAGTGATGCCCTGCAAGGCCAGAACATCTTCCTTGCGCGAACGCTCGTAGGCGCGCAACAAAGGCAGACTGCCGCAGTCAATATGTTCGGCCTTTTCGCAAAGTTGCCGGGCAAGCGCGGCGGCATCTTG
>CAZAGR010000316.1:0-3518 GCA_964484585.1 uncultured Propionivibrio sp.
TTTCGCCGTTAGCGCGCCGGCTCCAGAGCTCGCCCTGCCAGTGGCCCGCCGCCGCCAAATCTTCACCGATGGACGCATATAGGGAAGGCTCGTGACGGCCGGAGCGGAACATGTCACGGTCTTTGCCGAGCACCGCGTCGGCAGTGAAACCTGTGATCCGGGTGAAGGCGGGATTGATCGCCACGATGCGTTTGGCCGCATCGGTAATCATGATGCCTTCCAGCGATTGATCGAATATCCGCGAGTGCATCTTCAGGGTTTCGGCCGTGGCATGGCGGGCTGTGATGTCGCTGAGATAGCCGATCAGGCCGACCGGCTCACCTTGATCGCCGCGCATCAGCGATAGCTGCATGCTGGCCCAGAACACCTCGCCATTTTTTCGTTTGCGGCGGACTTCCATTTCGCGTCCGCCGTCACTGGCAAACAGGTCCTCGATTTCCGGCTCGTCGGCACCGTCTTCGTCGGCATACAGGAAGAGGACATGACGACCAATTGCTTCCTGTGCGACATAACCGAACAGGCGTTCGGCGCCGCGGTTCCAGCTGGTGATTACGCCGCTGAGATCCATGGTGATGACGGATTCCTCGAGATGATCGAGGATCTGCAATTGCCTGCGCAACTGATCTTCCTGCGGCTCGAGCGACACGGCGGACATATCAGGTTTCAAGCTTGGCGACCGCACTCATGCTTCGCGACTGATCTGTACCGCCCAATGTGCTGCTGTGGCCTGAATTTGTAGCCACATCACCGGGGAAATCGCCGCTTTGGTCAGGATCTCTGCCAGCTCGCTGCCGGGGCCGCTGCGCGCGACTTCCAGCACTGACAGCCACAAACCCAGATTCCCGATTCGGGCGACTAAGGCGCCGTTGACCGCGGCGGGAAGATTCAGCGGAGCAATGATTTCACCAACCGGCTGGCCGAACAGCGGTTCCAGCAGTGAGAACATGCCGACCATGAACGCCTGATCCTGTATTTCGCGATTTTCTCCCAGCGATTTGGCGATGTTTTCCATCGCACCGGCACATAGCGCTGCACGCGGCATCAAGGGATTGCCCGGGGATTTATCGCCGGACGGACGCGCATAAAGTAGAAGTTGCAGCCAGCGCTGAAGCTGGCGCCGACCCAGCAGCGAGATGGCCTGGTTGAAGTTGCCAATCGGGGTGGTCAGCGAAAAAGCCACTGAATTGACGAGCTTCAATAATTGATACGAAAGCTGAGGATCCTGCTTGAGCGTTTTTTCTATGTCGTGCGAGTCGGCATCGCCGGCGATTTGCGCAAGAAGTTTGAGCATCACCGCGCGCCCGGGTTGCGTCGCAGCGGATTTTTCCTGCCGGGTCACCAGTGCTGAATTACCGACGATCCATCCGAGGCCCCAGTCGGCGCACTGTGAGAAAACCTTGGGATCATCAGCATGCAAGGCCAGATGCGGCCCGCGCAGTTGCTTCAAGCGGCTTAGTACAGCGGCATCCGGCGGCGCACTGCAGTCGACCGCGCAGGCTGTAAAACTGTTCGGCAGTGAAGCGGGTGTTGCCGGTCCCAGCTCCGCCATCACGCGAAAGCCATGCTGGGTGAATTCGCCCAGCATCACCTCATCAAGGCAGCGCTCGGGCGGCACGCGAAAAATGATCTGTTCAGCTGGCAACAGGGCCGCGGAATCATTCCCGAGATCGGCTGTCAGCGCCAGCGGCACGACGCATGGCATATTGCCGAGTGATTCGAGCAGACCGAATTCTCCAAACAGTCGCGTCAAGGCCGTTGCGCCCGAGCAATCTGCAGCAACCGGCGCGGCATCCATTGATAGCCCCACCCAGCGATGGTGCGGGTCAGTGATGGGTGTGAGGGTAATCAGAGGAACCTTGTCGCTGCTCATAGTCATCCACCGGGCAATTGCAAGAAGTGATCAAACATCATCATACGGCAGTTCGTGCCGGTCAAGAGTGTGGCTTCGGGCTCGCTTCAGGGCCGCCGCAGGTGCTGCAAACCGGTTTCTGTAATCACCAGATCCATCGGTTGATCATGTTCTTGAGGGAGTACCGAGTCAACTCTTGCCAGCTCGAAACCGATGCCAACGGCGAGCGGGCGGGGAACCTTGCTGGCTAGCGTACGGTCAAAATATCCGCCACCGTAGCCGAGACGAAATCCATGCCCATCCACAGCAACGAGCGGAATCAACAAAATTTCGGGAGCCGCCACCTCTGCGGTCTGCGGCACCGGAATGCCGAATTGATCAGCCGTCAAGGGTGTCTGTGGTATCCAGTGACGAAAGATCAATGCCGAGGCCGGACCAGGTGCGACCGCGATCGAGGCATGCCAGCCCTGACCCACGAGTTGAGTGGCCAGGGGCATGACATCGAATTCACCGCGGATCGCCGTGCAAAAGGCGAACGTTGCCGGCGGCAGTGTGGCAAACCAGTTTGCCAGGTGACGCTCGATCCGCGTCGAGAGGGCGCCGTGACGCTCCGGATCATTTGCCAAGGCAAGGCGTGTCGCAATGCGATCGCACCGTATGGCGGCGCGAATAGCCACGGAATCCTTGAAATATTCAGCAGACGCGGGGCCGGCAGCCATGCTAAGGTGAGGGTCGAGTAGTTTGAGTAGTGATTGAATGACAATTATGAGCAATTCCAAGTATTTCGAAAACCTTGGCCGCAAGTCTGCCCGTGGCTCAATGGTACCGGTTTTGTGTTTCCACTTGCGCCATGTCCTGATCGTTGCGGGAATCGCAACACTTTCGCTGCCAGCGTTTGCAGTATCGACAGATAGCAGTTTTCTTGCCGCGCGGTTGGCCTTTCACAAGGCCGAGTTGCAGCGTTTAAAGCAGAGTCTGGATGCACTCGGCGGACACCCGTTGCAGCCCTGGGCGCAGTATTGGCAGTTGCGTCTGCAACTGGAGAAACTCGACAGTAGTGGAGTTCCTGCATTTCTGGGTGGCCAGGCGGGCAGCTATCTGGCCGATCGATTGCGCGGCGACTGGCTGCGCAAAGCGGGAGAGCGTCACGATTGGGACGTTTTCACGCGCGAATGGCCGGCTCTGGTGCAGCGGGATACCGAGTTGGAGTGCTATGCAGCGCAAGCGGCACATATGCCGGAGCGTGTGCGCCCACTGTGGCTGAGTGGGCAGGATTTGCCACCGGCCTGCGATGCAGTGGTTGACCAGCTTGTCGAGGCGGGAGGCCTGACGCGGGAGGAAGTCTGGCAAAGGTTGCGCCGGCGGCTGGAAGCGAAGAAGTACAACGTGAGCAAGACAGTGGCTTACCTGCCGGCAAGCGAAGGTTTTGACGGCCGGGCTATCGAGAGTCTGGCGAAACGTCCGTTGGCCTATCTGGACAAACTTCCGCCGCAGCATGATGCCAGTCGCGGTCGTCGCGAAAAGACGCTGTTCGCCATTCAGCGTTTGGCCCAGACCGACGTGCAGAAAGCCGTCGACCGGCTCGGCGCCATTGCTACGCCGGCGTCGCGATTTACCGCGGAGGAGCGTGCCTACGGCTGGGGCCGGATCGCATTGGCCGCGGCGATGA
>CAZAGR010000317.1:0-3508 GCA_964484585.1 uncultured Propionivibrio sp.
GTGCGCCTCTACGACGCGATGCCGTCGGTCGGACGCAAGTTCCTGATGGCCGGACGCGGAGGGCTGAATCTCACTCACAGCGAGCCGCTGCCGGCATTCCTGTCCCGCTACCTCATGCCAAGCATGCACGCCGAGCGGTGGTTGGCCGAGTTTGGCCCCGCGAAACTGATCGAATGGGTCGGCGAATTGGGCATTGAAACTTTCGTTGGCAGTTCGGGGCGCGTGTTCCCGCGGGAAATGAAGGCTTCGCCGCTTCTGCGCGCCTGGTTGAAGCGGTTGGCCGCGGCGGGCGTCCGGTTCCATCTGCATCATCGCTGGCTTGGCTGGAACGAGGACGGTTCGCTTCGATTTGAAACGCCTGACGGTCCGATTTCGACCGGTGCTCCGGCGACAATTCTGGCGCTGGGTGGCGGCAGTTGGGCACGTTTGGGATCAGACGGAAAGTGGCTGTCTGTATTGGCGACGCAGGGTGTTCAGGTAAAGCAACTGCGCCCCTGCAATTGCGGCTTCGACGTCTCCTGGAGCGAACACCTGCGTACGCGATTCGCCGGGACCCCGGTCAAATCAGTCGTGGCTTCGGTTCGGCTATCAAATGGAACTGAAATCCGACGACAAGGTGATTTTGTTATCAGCGACCATGGCGTCGAAGGGGGACTGATCTACGCACTTTCGGCGCCCTTACGTGACCTGATCGAATCCCACGGCGAAGCATTTTTGCAACTGGATCTTGCGCCCGGGCGCGACCTTGAGCGTTTAATCGTGGATCTGACTCACGAGCGTGGACGTGACTCTCTGGCTAATCATTTACGCCGCCGAGCGCATATAGCCGGCGCGAAAGCCGCGCTGATCCATGAATACGCTTCTGAGCTCATAAAGACTAATCCAGCCGCCCTAGCCGCCTTGATCAAATCGCTGCCGCTCAGATTGATCGCACCACGACCGCTGGACGAAGCGATCAGCAGTGCCGGCGGCGTGATCTTTTCCGCCGTCAATGACGACTTGATGCTACTCGCCCAACCCGGTGTCTTCGTGGCCGGCGAGATGCTGGACTGGGAAGCACCGACGGGCGGCTATCTGCTCACTGCATGTTTTGCCAGCGGACGCATCGCCGCTCAAGGCGCGTTGCATCATTTAGGGCTGCATCCCGCCCCCGGAAAACCTCGCTCACCAGATTGATTGCGCTATGCATCAGTCACAGAGGGGCGACGTGAGATTGGCTTAGCCCAAACTTGCCCCCGCATAAGCGACGCGTCACCCCGCCTGGCAAACCGTGCAGGTAAATCGTCACTAAGCTTACCCTTTAAGCTGACCTTAAGGCGATGCCCTCACGATGTCATCCATGGTCACTCTTGGAGATACACATCATGCGCACCGCATTACTTTCCCTGCTTCTGCTCGCCACTCCGGTACTGGCGGAAACGCCGCGCGATTTCCTGACGCGTTACGAACAGGAAGCCGGTACTCGCGGCAACGCCGTTCGTGGTGGTCAATTCTTTAACGGCAAGCACGGAGGCGAGTGGGGCTGCGCCAGCTGTCACACCGACAATCCTGTTTCCGGCGGGCGTCATGCGAAAACCGACAAACCGATCAAACCGATGGCTCCGGCGGCCAATGGCGAACGTTTCACCGACCCAGCAAAGGTGGAGAAATGGTTCCGCCGTAACTGCAACGATGTGCTCAACCGCGAATGCAGTGCCGGCGAAAGGGCCGACGTCGTTGCCTATCTGCTGGCGGCAAAATAGGAGAATGCCGTGAAAACAGCACACCACATGCTTCCTCTGGTCGTCGCGACCTGCCTTGGCGCATTCGCCGCGCTGACATACGCCGACAACACTGTCCCACCCAAAAACGCCCCGTTTGAGGATGAGTGCAGTTCCTGTCATCTGGCGTATCCGCCCGCCATGCTCGACGCCAACTCATGGCGTGCGCTTATGAACGGCCTGCCCAGACACTTCGCCACAGACGCCAGCCTGGACGAGAGGCGCCGTGCCGCCATCGCCGACTTTTTGGTTGCCAACGCCGGCGGACGCAAGACCGGCGCCACCATAGATGGGGCTGGCAGGTCACTGTTACGAATCAGCGAAACCAGTCGCTTCCTGCGAAAGCATCACGAGATCAGCGCCGCGACCTGGAAACGACCCGCTATAAAAAGCGCCGCCAATTGCACCGCCTGTCATCCGCGCGCCGCCGCCTGCGACTTTGAAGAAGAAAATGTTCGCATCCCCAGATAAGGAAATCACAATGAACACCTCGCCAAAACACACGACTATCCGCGTCTGGGATCTGCCCACGCGGGCTTTTCACTGGTCATTCGCCGGCAGCTTTGCCATCGCGTTTGCTACTGCCGAGTCGGAGCACTGGCGCGACATCCACGTGATCGCGGGTTACACCGTCGGCATACTGATCGCGCTTCGTCTGCTCTGGGGATTTATCGGCGGGCACCACGCGCGCTTTGCCAACTTCGTTCCCACGCCGAAAAAGCTCGCAACCTACCTCAACTCGCTGCTGGTCGGCCGGCCCCAGCATTGCGTTGGTCACAATCCGGCCGGTGCAATCGCCATATTGCTTCTGCTGGGCCTGGGTGCGCTGTCGGCCCTCACTGGCTGGCTGGCCTACGAGGAAATCGGCGGCGACATAATGTCCGAACTCCACGAAGGATCGGCTAATGGCATGATGCTGGTTGTCGGCATCCATTTGCTTGGCGTTATCGTCAGCAGTTGGTTGCACCATGAAAATCTGGTCCGTGCCATGATCACCGGTTGGAAAAAGTCCACCCCCGCCCATGAGAATTCTGCTAATTGAAGACGACGCCCTGCTCGGCGATGCGCTGCAAACCGGCCTCAAACAAGCCGGTCACGCCGTCGACTGGGTGCGCGATGGCATCGCAGCCGAAACAGCATTGCTGACCGAGGAGTATGCAGCGGCCGTACTCGACCTGGGCCTGCCGCGCAAGAGCGGGCTCGAGGTGTTGCGTCGCCTGCGCAAAGAAAAGCGCGCAACGCCGGTGCTGATTCTGACTGCGCGCGACACGGTGGACGACCGCATCGCCGGCCTCGATGCCGGCGCCGACGATTATCTGGTCAAGCCGTTCGACCTTGGTGAATTGCAGGCTCGCCTGCGCGCCTTGCTGCGCCGCGCCGGCGGCCAGCCGGCGCCCCTGCTCACGGCGGCGGGAATATCGCTTGACCCGGCTGCGCATCGCGTGGTCTGCGCGGGCAACGAGATCGAACTGTCGGCGCGTGAATTTGCCGTGCTCCACGCCTTGATGCAAAGCGCCGGGCGGGCCTTGTCGCGGCCCCAACTGGAGCAACATTTGTATGCCTGGGGCGATGAAATCGGCAGCAACACCGTCGAAGTGTTCATCCATCACCTGCGCCGCAAACTGGGTGCCGAACGCATTCACACCCTGCGCGGCATAGGCTATGTCATTCCCAAGGCCGCGCCATGAAATCACTGCGTGTACGTCTGGTTGGATTCACCTTGCTCGCGGTCGGACTGGTCTGGGTCG
>CAZAGR010000318.1:0-3503 GCA_964484585.1 uncultured Propionivibrio sp.
CGGTAATCGATTTTGGATGGTGGTTGCGACAAAACGGTAAAACCGGAGCAGTTTCTCAACGATTTTGTGTTGGTTTTGTCTCGGAAAATGGCAATTTTAACCTTGTCGGAGTCTCTACTCCAGAGGCCTACCGCATCTGACCGCCGCATTTTGCGAGATAGGACATCACAGGCGCTTGCGAGAACTCGTCGCACTCCCTCTGCGGTTGACCGGAAAGGGAATTCGGAGCGATTTTCGAAGACCATGCGCCAAAAGTTCCGGTAACATTTACCTGATAAACGGAAATGCATGAGGTAGAGGCTAAGCATTGACATGAGTGAGTTTCAAGTCGGCGCCAGTGGCGGGCAAATCAAAGTACAGAAACGGGGGGCGATCGTACATATCGATGCCATTGGTCCGTTCGACCTAGAAGCCGTTCGGAATATCGCACAGCTGCGAGATGTTATGGTGAAAAAACTTAGCCCAATCAAGCAACGGTATGCCACATTGGTGCATTGGCACGACAACGTGGTGATCTCTGACGAAGGTCTTGCTGAGTTAAAGAGATCATTTGAATACTCCCTGGCACAAGGCTATGCGCCGGTTGCTCAAGCATGGGTCATCCCGGCGGAATTTGAGGGCGCCGCTTATGCACACACCGAAATAAGTTGGATGATCGGTTTGCATGGCATCCCATTCAAACGATGCTTCACGGTGGAGGAGGCAGAGGGCTGGCTACAACAAGAATTGATATTGCATCACGAGCCGAATGGCTAGACCTGCGCCGATTCTGATTCAGACTGAGCTAATTCGGGTGAGGGGGCAGTAAATGACCCTTACAGACTACAACCCGTCGTTCGGGTGGGAAAATTCTTTCCAGTCGGCTGACCATACACTGCAAAGACCGGTATTCTGGGCTTGAACTCGCCAGCGTTGATTGCTTTTGGGTTATAAGCTTTTCAAAGGCCATTGGAAACGAATTAGCTTCCTTCGCAAGCCGTCATGCAAATCGCACATGCACTTCCCTCTGATTCACAGGCAATTGCCGAGATCCATGTTCGCGCTTGGCAGGAGGCATACGAGCACATTTTCCCTGCCGACTATCTAGGCGGCTTGTCCGTGGCGAAACGAAAGGTCCAGTGGGACAATACCTTTGCAAAAGGCGATTCAACGATCCTCGTTGCCAGAATAGAAAATCAAATGATCGGTTGGATATCGATGGGGCGCAGCCGAGATTCCGATGCAACAGTCGGGACGGCGGAAATTTATGCCTTTTATGTCTTGGCGTCACATTGGTCAAAGGGCGTTGGCCGTGCGCTTTGGTCAACTGGCCGGCGACTCCTCGAACGTCAGAGTTTTGGCGCTGTTACGCTTTGGGTAATGAAAAAAAACCCTCGCGGCATTCGATTCTACGAGGCGACGGGCTTTCACATTGAGCCTGACAAGGTTGAAAGCTTTGAGCTCGGAGGAATTTTGATAGAGGAAGTGCGGTATACCCAACAACTCAGTGGCTAACTACTAAGGTTACCTCAGGCGCGATCGGACCCGTCACTGCCCCGGTACACAGCGGCAAACCCGACAATCCGCGCCGTCTCCGTTATGCTTTTCCGAGTTTCACTGCTCCGGCTTTGTCCCGGATATTTTGGAATTAATCGGAAGCCTCTGTCCCGTCAGTGCATTGCACAGGGTTGTTTTTCCAAAATGGGGCAGGCCAACGATGCCGCATTTGAGACTCACGGTATATCTTCCGCGGGAGGTACAACAGGTGAAATCGGGGATACCGGTTTGGGCGTAACAGGGCGCGTATTCAACTTCTGCGCCGCAGCGTTCAGGTCGCCAGCGGCGAGCTTAGGCCAGCTCAGGAGCGCACGATCAAGCGCTGCATCGATCTCGGCCTGCTCTTCCTTGCGCGGCGGCTTGAGCACGTAGTTGACGACTTCATTGCGATCGCCCGGGTGACCGATGCCGACGCGAAGTCGCCAGTAGTCCTGAGTGCCGAGTTGTGCGGTGATGTCCTTGAGGCCGTTGTGCCCTCCCAGGCCACCGCCAAAACGCAGCTGCAGACGGCCTGGCGGCAAATCCAGCTCGTCATGCACCACCAGCATCTCGGCCGGTTCGATATGGTAGAACTGGATCAGGGCGCGTACCGACTGGCCAGAGCGGTTCATGAAAGTCTGCGGCTGCAACAGCCAGATATTGGCGGCGCGGTCCTGTCCGGCATGGCCGTGGAAGCGGGGCTCACGGCCCAGGCGGATGCCTATGTCGTGCGCCAGGCGCTCACAAAACCAAAACCCGGCGTTGTGCCGGGTTTCAGCGTATTCGGCCCCGGGGTTCCCGAGGCCGACTATGAGACGCAGCCGCGCAGGCGCGGCTGCCGACGACGATGCTGTCACGCCATCGGCCAATTACTTCTTGGCAGGAGCCTTGGCAGCGGCGGCCGGAGCTGCCTTAGCAGCCGGGGCCGCCTTGCCAGTTGCGGCTGGTGCGGCAGCAGCCACGGCAGCCGGCGCCTCTTCCTCAGCCTTGCCACCCTTGACGGTCACTGAAGCAACAACAGCGTCGCTGATGCCGTGATGGTGTATGACCTCCACGCCCTTGGGCAGCACCAGTTGCGAGGTGTGAATCGAATGACCTGCCACCAGATCCTTGAGGTCGACGGTAATGAACTCAGGCAGGTCGGCCGGCAAACACTTGACCTCGACTTCGTTCATTGCGTGTGAAACCGTGCCGCCCTGCTGCTTGACGCCGGGAGCGATATCGGCATTGATGAAATGCAGCGGGATTTTTTTGTGAATCGTCTGCTTGGCATCGACACGCTGGAAATCCAGATGCAAAACCACAGGACGGTAAGGGTGACGTTGCACATCACGCAACAGACACAGCTCCTTGGCCCCATCAACGTTAATGGTCAGCACGGAAGCATGGAAAGCCTCTTTACGCAGCAGTTGAAACATATCGTTGTGATTCATCGAGAGCGATTGCGGCGCTGCGGCATTACCGTAAAGAATGCCCGGGATGGATCCGGTGTGACGCAGGCGGCGGCTCGCTCCGGTGCCCTGTCCGTCACGCTTGGTGGCGTTGAATTCGATTTTCATGATGACTCCAAAAAGTAAAACACGATAGAACTACAAAAATCCTCGCCCGCGACCAGGCAAGGGGTTAAAACTTAACGCAAAACGCCCCCATTCGTCCGCCCCGTGATTGATGAGCGCAGCGAGCTAATCAGTAGCCCCGCCTTGGGGCGGGGATCGGGGTGGGGGGAGTAAATTGCCATGAGGTTCATTCCATGAACAGCGACGAGACCGAGGTCTCATTGCTGATTCGCATGATCGTTTCAGCCATCAATTGAGCAATTGATATCTGGCGGATCTTTGAACACGCGGCGGCTTCAGGTGAGAGAGGGATCGTATCGGTGACCACCAGTTCATTGAGTTCGGATTCATTGATGCGATCAATGGCGCTACCCGAAAGCACGGGATGCGTACAGTAAGCAAGAACGCTCTTGGCGCCATGCTCTTTAAGCG
>CAZAGR010000319.1:0-3500 GCA_964484585.1 uncultured Propionivibrio sp.
ATCACGGCGGGGCTGCCGCGGAGCAGAGAACTGTTCCGCTGTTTGTGATTCCGCCCGCGGGCGAAAAATCCCGCGGCGATACGGGTGAGGTTGTTTCCCATCTAAATATTGCCCCGACTGTTTTGAGTATCCTCAATATTCCCATCCCTGAAACGATGAAATTTTTGCCGCTTGAGAGGTAGTTCATTATTTAACGATTTTGCAAAGAATTAAATTGTCATGCCCTTATAATGATTGTCTGACATGATGCGGGGATAATGTATTTATCCGCAAAAACAAGAGGCAGCATGGAAGAATATAAGGCTACAATTTTGGTCATAGATGACGAGCCGTCCATTCGTATGGGGATTGCCGCTACGTTGGGACGAAATGGATATAACGTATTTACAGCCGTGAGCGGGGATGATGGTTTTTTGAAAGCAAAGCAATCTCCCCCAGACCTGATTATTTCTGATGTGATGATGCCCGACATGAGCGGGTTTGAAATGAAGCAGCAAATGAGCGAGGACCCGCAACTTGCGCCGGTGCCTTTTATTTTTCTTACGGCGCGAACTTCAAACGAAGACCGCGTGGCGGGTATTCGCAGCGGGGCGGATGATTACGTAACCAAACCTTTTGTGACCGATGAATTACTTGCGCGCATTGAGGCGGTCTTGCGCCGCGTGAAGACCGAGCAGGAGCGCGGGCGCGAACAGGCGAAGCAGTCTGCGCTGGAGGAGATGGAGAAACTTCGTAAGGAAGTTTTGCAGAATTTCAACCATGAGCTGCGTACGCCATTGGGAAATGTAATGATGTCTTTGGATATGGTGGTCAATCATAAATTTACCACTGTGGAAGAACAGGGTGAGTTCATTCGCCTTGCGCATTCCAGCGCCGACCGTTTGGAATCTTTAATCGCGGATATTATCCTGCTTTCAGATATTGATCAAAGAAAACTGAACCCGATGCGCCAAATTATAGACGCCGATAATCATATTCTTGCGCCGATTATGAGAAGGCTGGCGCGATACGAATCGAAGAACTTGCAATTTGTGCATGATATTAAATTGGGCGGCAATATTCAGGCTCCGCGCCGCGAATTTACGCAATCGATTGTGCATTTGATGGATAACGCGTTTCGCTTCAGTCCGCAACATGGTAAGGTCGGGTTGGTTGTGCAGCCCAGCGAGAATGGCGGCGTGACGGTCATTGTACAAGATGAGGGCGTGGGCATTCCGCTTGAGTTGCGCGAGAAAGTGTTTGAGCGTTTTTATCAAGTCAGCCAGGGAGATACGCGTGAGCATCAAGGTTTGGGCGTTGGTTTGACGGTTGTGCGCGCGGTCTTTTCTAATATTGGCGGCGAAGTCAAGATCGCTGATTCTGAACTGGGGTGCCGCATGGAGGCAATTTTGCCGGACATGCGCCCTGAAGATATTTCTTATGGATGAGAAGACGATTCCCTTGAGCAAGCTGCCTGTTGACGTTAGGGTGCAAATGATCAGCGGGAAAAATACGGCGGGGGCGAATTTGGATTACCGCGCTTTATTTGAGCAGACAGGCGAGTGTGTGTTTATCATCGGTTTGGATTTTAAATTTATCACAGCGAATCAGCAGGCGCTGCGCTTGCTGGGATATGAAGAAAGCCAGTTGATTGGGCTGCCGGTTGAGGAGATTGTGCTGCTTGAAGACGCGCAAGGGCGCGATGCTTTGATGGAAAAGCACCTGATGACCGTATCCGAGTCTACTTTGAAGAAAAAAGACGGCAGCCTGTTTCCTGTTGAGTTGAGCATCTCGGCTGTGCATAATGATCTGGGCATGCCCGCTTATATTCAATTATTGGCGCGTGATATTTCTGAGCGTAAACAATCTGAACAGGTTCTTAAGCGTCACATGCGCGCGCTTTCTGTGATTGGCGAAGCGACCGCGGGGCTTTTTCGTTCTCCTAATATTGAAGATACCATCCCCGAAGTTTTAGAGTCGCTTGCTTATGCAGTGGATGTATTTTGCTGTGCTTTGGTCAATATTCATGTGCCTTCGATGAAAGTTCAGTATGAATGGACAAGCCCAGACGTGGTCGATTTTGATATCACTTCTACCCTGGCGCCCTTCCTTGAAACGATTGCGGAAAACCCAACGCGGGTATTCTCGGTGACAGGCGTAAATATGGGTCACTCGCAAATTCCGCTTGTTTCTATTATTGTCATTCCTATTCAAGGCGCGATGGGGTCGTTGGGTTTCCTCGCTCTGTTCGATAAGCAGAATCAACTCTCATGGCTTGCAAACGAATTTGATCCCATTCAAACTACTGCGAATTTGATCGGCGCGGCGCTGGATCGCATCCGCTATGAACGCACTATTCAACTCAGCGAGATGCGTAACCGCGTGATCGTGGACGCGCTGCCCGACCTGCTTATGCGCGTTGACTTAACCGGGAGAATTTTGGATTACAACGTAAACACAAATCATCCCTTGTATATGCCGCGCATGTCTGCGGTCGGAAAAAAATTACAAGACTTGTGGTCGCCTGAAGTCGCCAAAATGATTATCGAGACCGAGGCGCAGGATGCTTTTGTTTCATCGCATTGGGTATATGGATTTAGCCTGCCCAAACATGAGCAGACTTTTGAAGCACGTTTGCATCCCATCAGTTCTGACGAGGCGCTGGTTGTGGTTCGCGATATTACCGAGCAGGCGCGTTTAGATCAAATGAAATCCGATTTTATCAACCGCGCTTCACATGAACTGCGAACTCCGCTGACTGCGGCGATTATGATGTCGGAACTGTTGCAACAAGGCGGGACTGAAGAAGAGACCGCGGAATATTGGCGCGTGTTGATGAGCGAGTTGAATCGCCAGAAAGATCTGATCAATCAATTGTTGCTTGCCGGGCGCTTGGAAAGCGGCGGGATGAAACTTGAAGCGCTGCCGATGGACTTGATGCCGATGCTGCAAGAATCTGTTTTGGCGGTGAAGGTCATTGCCAGCAAACGAAATATTCCGGTTGAAATTTATGCGCAAGAGGATTCGATTGTGGCGCTCGGTGATAAAAGCGGACTCTCGCAAGTCTTCATCAACTTGATCAACAACGCGGTGAAATTCTCTCCCGAGGGCAGGTCGGTGGATGTGAAGGTGAGCCGCGAATCTGAATATGCAAGCATTACGATCGCCGATCATGGGTTGGGCATTCCGCCCGATGCGATTCCGCACCTGTTCGAGCGCTTTTACCGCGCCAAGAATGTCACCGTTGCCGAAATTCCCGGCAGCGGCATTGGTTTGTATATTGTCAAATCCATTGTAGACGAACTGGGCGGGACGATCTCAGTGGAAAGCGAGATCAATAAGGGAACGACGTTTAATGTAAGGGTTAGATTGGCGGGGTAATTCCTGCGCCGTGTGGGGAGAAGTGATAATTATCAGTAGTTCACGAAAGCGCAAAATTAAGATGACGTAAGAACACATCAGCAAGGTTGTACAAATTTTCTGCGGCATGAGCAAGCATATGCGCTAGACAACGTAAAGTC
>CAZAGR010000320.1:0-3495 GCA_964484585.1 uncultured Propionivibrio sp.
ACCCTAAAACGGCGATTGACTGGGGTGCCAGGCGTCAGCCATACTCCCCGAAAGCCCTTTGGATTTCCTATCTTTCTCCGTTGGAGTTGGGGCCGGTTATGGTGAAAGTCGACTTAATTGCTACGATGAAGAGGGTGTCGGTTCCGCCTTTGCCATCAATGAAGTAACCATCCGGGTTGCCGGGCTGAGGCGCGATATCGTCGTCTTCGCCAGTGCCAGTCTAGGTAACAACAGCCATATCGATCTCCCTGTGGATAGACTTATTTGGAGCCCTAGGCTATGAGGCGCAATCACGTTGCGGCTGAAAATTCTCGTCAACTCCTAGCGCAGCACTTTCGTGGCGGAGCATAACGAAATAACTACTTCTAACGCTGGAAGGCGCGGCGATACAGCGCACGCAGCAAGCCGGTCGCCATCACCGCGATTACCACCAGTTCGCCAATGCCACCAAGGAACATGACGCCCCAGCCACGAAAGGTCGACAACAACCACAGACCGGCGGCGCATACCGCAACGAATACGGCGACATCCCGCAACGTACGCACCGTCGCTAACTCATTGAGCGGAAATACCCGATGTATGCCGCCGATGCTGCATGCCAGACAGATCAGCGGAGCGAGCAGCAACAGCACGTTGGTGTCGAACAGACCCTTGTTGAATACGCTGTAGGCGATGGCCAGAGCGGCGACAGTGACGACAATGGCCAGCACGGCACCACCAATCACGACACTGGCGATGAGCCGGCCGTCCTGCTCAGACGCACCACCCTTGCCGATACGCGCGAGCAGGGTGCCGCCGACAGCCCAGACGAGCGCGCCGACAAGAATGGCAACGGCGTGCATGTCCGCCCAAAAATAGATGCTGGCTAGCAATTCACGTAGCGACATGCCAAATCCTCCCGCGTTGTGGTTTCGCCCTTTATTATTATCGTCATCTATGGAAAAAATGAGGTGAGTATTGTGCCCGGATCGGGTAGTCGACAGTTTCTTCTAGGTAGTCAGGCCGAACCTTGCCTTCAGGTTCAAGGAAAGACCCGGTGAATCCGGTGAATCAACGCAACCGCCTGATTCTCGTCGTCGTCGCCATCATCGTGATCTGGCAGTTGCCCTATGGCCAGCAGGCACTGTACCCGGTGAGCTTGCTGGCGACGTACGCGCACGAAATGGGCCATGGCCTGACCGCGCTGCTGGTGGGCGGAGAATTCGAAAGCCTGTCCTTACACGCCGATGGATCGGGCCTGGCGCTCTGGCGTGGCAATCCTGGCCGGATGGAACGTGCGCTTGTCGCTGCGGGTGGATTGGTCGGACCGACGGTTGCCGGCGTCGCCTTGCTGTTCCTGTCGCGCTCGCCCCGTTATGTTCGCGCGGTGCTGGCGGTGCTGGCCTTGCTGGTGGCCTTGTCGGTGGTTTTGTGGGTGCGCAGCCTGTTTGGCATCGGCTTTATATCGTTGCTGGCGGTGTTGCTGGCTGCGGCGTCGCGCTATCTGTCAAGCTCTGCCGCCGTGTTTTTGCTCACCCTGCTGGCGGCTATGTTGTGCCTCTCGTTGTTCAAGGATATCGACTATATGTTTTCCGCCGAAGCGGTGGTCGACGGAGTGCAACGACCCTCCGACAGCGCCGCGATTGCTGCGGCGCTGTGGCTACCCTACTGGTTCTGGGGCGCTCTAACGGCAGCATTTTCGCTGACGCTGCTGGCCGGCGGAATTTGGCTTGCCGGACGCGACAAAAGGGAAGGCTAAAGCCCTAATTGGCATTAAACTCCGCATTGTACCGACTGCGTGGTTGAATGACGGTAGCGTGCAGCGCCGCCATCGCGAATGAGTCGAACGGGACACTAACAGGACTGGGGCACGATCGATGAAGGGAATGATGAATTTTCTGGAGAAGGCTGGCCTGGTGCGGCAGGAAGCGCCAGCGCAGGCCGAGCCGGCGGTGGCGGCAGGAGCAGCGGCGGCGGAAGTGCCATCGGCGACGCCGACGCCGTCCCCAACCGTGGCGCGCAGCGAGGCCGCGGGCTTGCCACTCGACGAAATTTATGCACAAGCAGGTGTCACCGCCTCGTTGTATCCGGCCGAGCGCCTGTTGCGCCTGGTCGATGGCCTCAGCGCGATGGACGCCACGACGCGCAATCTGGCGATCAAGGCGATGGATGCCGCCGACGAATCCTGGACAATTGCGGACCCTCTGGCCGATGCCACGGCCAAGCTCAAGGCGCTGACGGCACACGCCCAGACCGTCCAGGCAAGCGTTCTACAGTTCGAACGCGAAACTCAAGAACGAATGGAGGCCATGCGGCTGCGCCAGGAGGAGAAGCTTGGCGAAATTCGCAAGCAGATGGCCGAGCTGGAAGCCCTGGCTGCCCGAGAGCTGGCACGCAGTACTCAGGAGGCAGCCGCTCAGGAAGCCAACCTCAAATCCGCTAAAGAACAGGCGGCGCGCGAGCTCGGCGAAATTGCACATATCAGCGGCCGACTGCAAAGCCTCGCGGTCCAGTTCGGTTCGCTTGCGGCCTCTGTAACTCCCGCTCAGGAATAATGCCATGGCTAGTTTGACCCCCTTGTCCAAAGGACTGATCGCTCTCGCCGTAGTTGGCGCGGTGGCCTCCGCTGTGTGGAATCTTGGTCTGAAGGAGAAAGTCGGCGCTGGCGGGACGGCGTTGCCGGCGCCCGCCGGCAACGCTCCGACGCCTGCGCCGCACGTTGCTGTTCCTGGCCCGGCGGCGGTTGTCCCCAGTGCGCCCAGTCCTTCAACTGCGCCGGCATCGGCCTCAACCTCGCGCTTGACGGTTGCCGAAAACGCCGAAGCCGGACGCAAGCTGCAGGAAGCCGGTAATTTTGCCCAGGCTCGTATTCATCTCGAGCAGGCCGTGGAAGGCGGTGATGGCGCGTCGGCCTGTCACCTGGGTGAAATGACACTCCACGGCCGGGGTGGCATCAAGGCCAACCAGGAAAAGTCGGCCAGCTTGTTTCGCATCGCGCAAGAGCGCGGCATCATTTGTTTTGCCTCGGGCAAATAGCACCATTCATATTAGGACAATCCCATGAAAATTCGTACTCTTGCAGCATGCACGGTTCTGGCCGGCGGGTTCGCCGCGACGACAGCACAGGCCCAGGGCTTCGTGTTTGGTACCGGCGCGCCACCCAAGCAGGAGGTCGCGGTGCCGGCGGGCAGCCGCGATGCCAAAATTGAAACGGCCCAGCGCTTGCTGGCGCGCTTGGGATTGCTGCGCGAAACGCCCAGCGGCAATTTGACGGCGGCGACGCAGGAGGCCATGCGGATGTTTGCCAACCAGCACGGCCTGCTGCCCAGCACCCAGGTTAACGACGCCCTGCTGAATTCGCTGCGACGGGTGATCTGGCAGAGTCAGAACTGGTCCAGCGGCAACTACAAGGGCCGTGAGAAACTGGTGGACGCACAAGGTCTGCGCGAAGCCCAGATTCTGCTCGGTCGCCTCGGTTTCAACGCCGGCCCGCTGGATGGCACCTTCGGGCCACAG
>CAZAGR010000321.1:0-3483 GCA_964484585.1 uncultured Propionivibrio sp.
TCTATACATGGCCCCTCAAATATATTGCGCTTGGCGAAGTGGCTGTCCTCTTGGTGTGGGGACCTTTAATGATCGGCGGCGGTTATTATGTGCTAGCTCATCAATGGAGTTGGAATGTAGCGCTCGCCTGCCTGCCGTATGCCCTCGGCGTCACCACGGTAATCTTCGGCAAGCATATTGACAAACTCGACAAGGATAAAGCTAAAAAGATTTATACCCTGCCGGTTGCGCTTGGCGAGAAAACCTCGCGCTATACTGTGTTGGCGATGATGGTCATCCCATATTTCTTAACGGCGTTTTTAATTGCCACAAAATTTTTCACCCCGATCATGGCAATTGTTTTCTTCGCGGTTCCGAACTTCTTGCGCATCTATCCCATATTTTTGAAACCCAAACCTGAAACCCAACCCGAAGGACAGTTGGGCTGGCCGCTTTACTTCGTCGGCTACGCTTTTTATAACAACAGAACTTTTGGCATGTTATACATGGGCGGCTTGCTGCTGGATATTATGTTGCGCTTGCTGCCTTTCACGCAGAACTTTTGGCGCTAGTTATATTAAGATCTTTAATTTCGATCCACGCGGGTTCGGCGTTTTCTAAAACGCCGAACCCGATTTTTCCTGCGGGGGTAAAGACTGCATATTGATTGTCGATCCAGATGATGATTCCCAGCGGAGGATTCGGACTCGCGGGCGACTCGAACACTTGAACATCATCTACCGCGCAAGCAACGCGATTTTTATTCCACGTTAGCTGATAGCTATGCCACTCGGTCACATCTACCCCCAGGCGGATTTCGTCTTCGCCAATCACTTTGCTCATCAATTTCCGCGTGACTTTGCGTGAGAATGGAAGCGCGAGCCCGGCAAGTATTAATAAAGGGTGAAATTTTGGCGAACGAAAAGATTGCGCAAGAAAGCCATTTCCCCAGCCTGTATCAAGACCGCCTTTGAAAGATAAATAATTTTCTTTTGATGCATGAAAGAACCAAGCCGCATTCGGCAGCGCAGGCAAGCGGAATGGGTTGCCGCCAAAGCCCAGTGACAGCCCGAACGGGTCGTTCCATAGCCCGAAGCCCCAGGTGCCGGGGATGGCAGAACTGCTGGCGCGCGCTGATAAACTCAGCCCGATGGAACGATGCGGAAACCGATGCCGGGGCAGCGCAGAATAATCATCCAGCTGGGCGTCGCGGTATTGAGATGAATCTCCGCGATGTATTCCCAATCTCCAGCCATCTTTTATTTTTTCAACGTTCGCATTTTGGGTTGCTCTTTCATTCAAACTTGTAACCTTCAACTTTGAACCTTTCTGTTTACCAACCAAATACCAACCAAAATGACCGCGCCGCCGAGTATGGACACGAGCGTGATTTGTTCATTCAAAATAACGGAGGCGATGACCATGCTGGTTAATGGTTCGACAAAAAGAAAGGCGCCGGTTTGCGCGGCGGGCAGCTGGCTGAGCGCGTCGAACCATGCAATGTATGCAAAGCCGGTGGTGAAAATACCCAGAAAGATCAGCGCCACCCAGCCGCGTGAATCAAGTTGCGGAATTTCGAGATAACTTTTGTTTGCAAAGAACGCGACCGAAGTAATCAGCCAGCCGAGGGTCATCACCCAAAAGGTTAATAACGTGGATGGATGGTCTTGCAACCCGCGCCGCGATAAAATGGAAAACACCGCCCAGTTGACAGAGCTAATGAGGATGAGGAAATCGCCGGTGGTTTCAAAACTGCCGACCGCGAGATTTTTCAGATCGCCCTTGCTGACGACTGCCAGTACGCCAAGCATCGCCAGCACAATGCCGGAAGATTGCAGTGCGTTCAATTTTTCTTTGAGAATCACCCAGCCGAGGATGGCGATGAATGCGGGGGAAGTGGAGACGATCCACGCGGTGGTGGTGGCTTGCGCGGTTTGTAATCCATTGGATTGCAGCCATTGATGAAATGAAATCCCCAAAAAGCCAAGCAGCGTGAAATAAAACAATTCGCTTTTATTTGGAAAAGTAAATTGTTTGCGCATCATCACAGTGGCGAAGATCATGGGAATGCCCATGGCAAAGCGCACCCACACAACTGCTATGGGTGAAATTTGCCCAACGGCGATCTTGGTGGCAATGAACGAAGCGCCCCACACGATCACAGCGAACAGGGCTTCGAAGTAGGGAAGGAGTTTTGTTTTGGTCATAGAGATGATTATAATCTGTTGGTTTTTGGATGGTTATCCAATGGCAATACGTAGATCAGATTTGGGTGTTTACCCCGTCATATTTTTTAAATTATCAAGGATAATAGCGTAATATAAATAACTCACCTTACGCAGAAATTGCATGTTGTTCCCGCAGGAACATCGGGACAATGTGCGAGGGCGGCTCTGATTGCGTTGCTTCGCATCGCGATGCAATGTGTTCTTCGCTCGACACTTGCGCCGTACGCCAGTGCGGTGATTAATCCCCTTGCCGTCTCGGAGATTGCTTCGGCGGGAAGAACAAATATCTTGACAGGCTCGATCACCCAGCCCGCCTCGCAACGACATGACTGAGCAGTTACCTAAATTCCCTTTATCCACTTCACTGATTCGGCGAATCTGGCAATAATAAAGAGCCGCCTTGTGAAAGGCGGCTCTTTGAATAAAAATGTTAAGGCTCGTTGATGCTGAGAGAGTCGATTCGGGCTTCAGCCGGAGCTTTTCCCGAGGCGACGCCAATGCCAACACTTCCGCTGGTTAGTATGAATTTATTATCAACCACGCTTTTGATCTCTTCACCGTTGACCGAAAGCGAAAGAGTGCGATCATTGCAAGTGGCGGAGTACTCGTTGGTTTGCTTGCCGACGTTAATCAGGTTGGATCCGCCGTTGGCGATCATTGAAGGGCTTGTATTTATTTTATCGTTGTTCAATGAGACGTACATGATCTTATATAGTCCGCCGCTGTCAATTTCGAATTCGTACCAGTTTTTGCCTTCGCTGTAGCGGCACATGATCACCACGATGCTGTTCGCGTCTCCGCGATTTTCGGCTTTTACGTCAATGCGGACATTGTCATAGGTCGTAGCGGCGTAATATGCGTAATAACTTAATTCTTTTTTACTGACATTGAAATCCATGAACCCGTCTTGCATGCTTACGCTGATTAGGTTTTTGTCCCCGCCGGTGACAAAATATTTCCAGTTTTCATTCAATTCACTGTTGAAATCTTCCGTAAAGAATTTCGCATCGATTGTCGGGACAGGCGCTTCAGTTGAAGCGCTTGTAGGCGCAATGGTTGCCGTTGGGGTGGATTCTTTTGTGGTTGGAAATAGGAACAAGATTAAAGCCGCGACAATCGCCAGAAGAATGACTCCCCCAACGAAAGCGCCACCGGCAACTATGATCAAGTTGCGCTTATTATTTGAAGACGCAGAGGCTTGTAAACGCTGCATCTCACCGGTTTTTCCTGATTTAGCTGCCTGACCGACTGCATTGGCAAGATCTGTTGCCGATGC
>CAZAGR010000322.1:0-3420 GCA_964484585.1 uncultured Propionivibrio sp.
GCCCGCCGCCGGTAAGGCGATCCTTGGCACGGCCGTGCAGCGCAATCATCGGTGCCGAGGGCAAGCGCAGGCCACCGGGTGTCATAGCCGACGCCTCTTGCAGCAACTTCGGAGAGAGCAACTGCATGCGATCGCCAGTACTATAACGCATCAACGGCACCGGCGTGGTTTCGTCCATCACCGTGACTACCAGGTCACCGACACCGTGAGCATCGGTGTTGATGACCTCGATAAAAGTGCGTAGCGGATTGAAAGCCATAAAAGTCGGCGCTGGCGATACGGCGGTATCGACACCGGTGAGGTGTTTCAAGAGCGCCGGATTGGTCATGCACGCACGACGGATAACAACGGTTTCGCGGGTTTCGTTGAACAGATTGAGACCGAGCTCGCCGACACCCATCGAGCTACCGATCAAGCCACCATCCGGCGCATCAATATTGACATGCAACACGCTGGCAAGATAATCGCGGAAAGTCTCCGAGTAGGTTTCTTCGCCGACGATGACATGGACGCGGTGAGCAGTCCAATCAATGCCAATCGATTCGGAATGATCGCAAAATCGCTTCAGAAAAAGTGGATCGCCGCACAGAATTATTTGCTCAAACAGATTGCCCGTTTGTTTGACAATGGCGCAGGCCATGTCTTCGCGCACGCTGACGTTGGCTGCACACACCACATTTGAATTAAATATCACCCCCATCGGCAGGCAGTTGATCAGCAAGGTTCGGTGAGAATCGATGTCAAACGCCATTTCAAGGCCCAGATCAATGATCCGTGCCGCTCCGTTGAACTGCTTGCGAGTACTCATTCCAAGCGCAAATCCACCGGCACCGTGACCTGAACTGGTAAGTACCGAAGCGAGTTCCTCAGGTCGAATGTCGTCGCAAATCAGCTTGTCAATGCCAAAGCGTTTGAAGGTATTGGCTTTTTCGAGCAATGGCGCCCGGGCGGCAAAGTCTTCCGGCGTCTTGATCGTGGCAGGATCAACTCCGGCCTCGGCGAGCAAAATTCGATAGGCAGGCGAACGTTTGGCCGCGCGCCGAAAGGCTGGCAACAGCCACTTGTGCCCCATGCGAATCAGAGCGTCCGGTTCGCTCTTGCCAAGCTTGTATCTGATGAATCGTCGCTCAAGGCGCGCCAGATAGGCATTCATGGGAAACCCTCTACAAATTTAGATTTTGCCAACCTTGCCAAACTTGAATTTGATCAGGGTTGTAATGAACAGCCAGTCGGAAATGGGCTCATCCTGAAACCAACGCAGCATGAATTTATTGGCAGTGAACAACGTCTCCTCCAATTCTCGAAGATCGGCCACATAGGTGGTAACCGGGCCGTAGTAATCGGTTTCAGGTCCTACCGGGATAAAGTGAAAACCCATGCGTCCCAGCAAGCCGGCCAAGCCTTTTTCCATAGCAGCAAACCAGTAGCGAACGCCGTTTTCGCGGCTGTAACGATACATTTCGCGGTACATGCCCAGCATGATCTGCGGACTGCTGCTGCGTCGATTCTTGCCAGTGATTGTTTTGGTTTGAGGCGTAATGCTACCGGCCCCACCTTTTTCCTGAAACTCCTTCGACACACCCTGCAGTGAATCGCCAGGACGTCGCCGCATACTCTTCTTGACAATCAGCCGGGATATTTCGCCGCACTCTTCCTTCGGAGGAAATTTGAAGTCCGGATAGATTGAGCAGTGGTCCTGAAAGGGGAACTCCTCATCACCCGTGGCGAGCACCAGACGCACAGTTCCCACCACTTGATCTTCCATGTTCTGCGCTGCAATATGGACCGACCGGCTTTCCAGATGATCGGTTTCCAGCCCGTCCTGGTATTCCGATGCTTCGAGATACTGGCACTCGGAGCAATACACCTCGTAACGGAGTTTGGCGATCTCCCTGAACAACTCGACTTCTTGCGCCTCGGAACTGAGGCGCCTGAATCTGAAGAAGGGGGCGAGAAGATCCTGTGTGCCATTCTTGGTAATGAGTTCAACGATCATGCGCGAGTAATTTCCAGTAAAAGGTTCAGAACGATAGCCGGAGCTCTGAATACATTCGATCCTGAGCAGAATAACGCCCGAAAAAACCGGTTGCGGGACCATGAAAACTATCCGCGCCTACTGTCAGTCTCCAGTTGCGATCGAGGGTCCAATTGATTTTCGGCCGCAGCATCCAGTCGGTCCTGTCGATGCTGGCCACCCACATAATTTCGGCCTCGATCGAAGGAGTGATCTTCCCATTCACGAGAATACTGTAGCCGCTTTCACGTTCCTTAGGAATGACATCCGGATCATGATTGGTAATGATGCTCTGAAAGGCTTGCAAATTGAGACGGATGTCGGAGGGAAATGGTACATCTATGCTTGCAACCCAATCCACGGTATTTTGCGGCACGACACCATCCGGATCGGTCGCGCGCAAAACCGTCTGACTCCGCCCGCGCGTATAGACGGCCTCCCCCTTGAGAACAAAATCACCGTAATCCTTAGCCAGTGTTCCACCCGCTTGCGAAATCCGGTCATGCCGAGCCTGGTACACCAGCGCTGTCGGTGTAATCTGCCGATAAAACGTGGCGGAAGCATCCAAACTGCGATAGTAAAACGCGGAAAGATCCCACCCCTGCGTAAGTATCGAGCCACGGGCGCCATAGTTTGCGTTTCGGAGCCGGGTTCCCGGCTTGTCCTCATTCAAGTAACGTATTCCAAGACCGGGGACGCTCGGTTGGGAAGGGAAAAACTCCGAACCCGGCTTACCGGTTTCGTCAAAAGTAGGCTTCGGAATCCACAACAATTCACCATGAAAATCGTCGCGGAAGTATTCAGCGCGAGCAGCCCATTGCGGAATGCGCAACATATTGAACTCGGGCAGAATGAACTCTCGCATATCGCGAGCAGAAACCACGTCAGCAAAGAAAAGACCGACGACCTCTCCCCAAATCACGTGCTGCCGCCCGAAGCGAATGTCCCAATCGCCTGCACTGACATCAAAATAATTCTCGCGCAACGAGAAATTGAATTGCTGATCCCTGCGCACATCGTCGTTGTAAAAATTATTCGCCAGGAAGACAGCGTCGTAATCAGCGCGGGCGCTGAGTTTCCATTTAATGCCAGCTTCAGTCTTGCCATTGGTACCAAACTCGACACGCCCGAGAATTTTTGACCAATGCGCCGGCGTATCGATCGAGCGGGCAAGCTCCAACTGAGAAAACCCGCGCACGCCGGCTGGACTTGCTGCCGGCACGGTCGCCGGATTTTGGGCCGCTGCGTTGCTGGCATCGTCTGCGGCCGCTTGACGCAACATAGCTTCGATTTCATCGTCTGCCTCAGCAGGCTTGGGTGCTGCGAAGGCACCCATGCTGCAGACTGCAAAGCCAACATAAAGAACCGCCAACGACAGCTTAAATTCAATAAGTAAATTCACTGAT
>CAZAGR010000323.1:0-1978 GCA_964484585.1 uncultured Propionivibrio sp.
GTGGTGCTGACGGGCGAGCGCCTGACGGATGCGCAGGCCGGGTTTGACGGTCAGAGCAACGAACCCGCTGTGCACCTGTCGTTGGACTCGGCGGGGGCACGGATATTCCGCGACGTGACGCGCGAAAGCATCGGTAAGCGTATGGCAATCTTGCTGATTGAAAAGGGACGCGGAGAGGTCGTGACGGCGCCGGTTATTCGCAGCGAAATCGGCGGTGGTCGGGTACAGATATCGGGCAGCATGAGTACCACGGAGGCCAACGACGTGGCGCTGTTGCTGCGCGCCGGTAGTCTTGCAGCGCCGATGGACATCATTGAGGAACGAACGATCGGCCCAAGCCTCGGCGCCGACAACATTGCCAAGGGCTTCAATTCGACGCTCTGGGGTTTCACCGCCATCGCCATTTTCATGATGAGTTATTACCTGTTGTTTGGCGTCGTATCGGTGCTTGCCCTGGCTGCGAATCTGGTTTTCCTTGTGGCTTTATTGTCCCTCTTGCAAGCGACGCTGACGCTGCCGGGTATTGCCGCCGTGGCGCTGACTTTGGGTATGGCCATCGACTCGAACGTGCTGATCAACGAACGGGTGCGGGAGGAGTTGCGCGGAGGCAGCACGGCGCAGGCATCCATTACGGCGGGCTACGAGCGTGCCTGGGCGACCATTCTTGACTCCAACATCACGACCTTGATCGTTGGTGTGGCCCTGTTGATCTTCGGCTCGGGCCCGGTGCGCGGGTTTGCCGTAGTGCATTGTCTCGGCATCCTGACCTCGATCTTCAGCTCGGTGGTTGTCTCGCGCGGGATGGTTAACTGGATTTACGGCAGCCGGCGCAAGCTTGAGGCGGTCAGTATTGGGCAGATCTGGAAGCCTGGAATCAACTAAGCCTCACCCATTTCAGGCAAGTAATGACATCGTGCAGTAACGGCTAACAGGTAAGGAATCATGGAATTTTTCCGCATCAGAAAAGACATTCCCTTCATGCGCCATGCGCTGGTGTTCAACATCATTTCGTTGATTACCTTTCTGCTGGCTGTAGCATTTCTTGTAAGCAAGGGGCTGCACTTCTCCGTCGAGTTTACGGGCGGCACATTGCTGGAAGTTAAGTACCAGCAAGCACCTGACCTTCAGACCATTCGCACGAAGCTTGAAAGCGATGGATTTACCGACATTCAAGTACAGAATTTTGGTTCGTCGCGTGATGTGCTGATTCGTGTGCCGCTTTCGCGCGAAACCGAAACCGCCAAGGTTGGCGAACGCGTTCTCGCATCATTGGTAAAAATTCCCGAGGGGACGCACAGCGCTGGCGATGGCGGCACGGCAGCGGGTGCTGATGTCAACACCCCCACGCTGAAGCGGGTCGAGTTTGTCGGGCCTCAGGTTGGCAAGGAACTCGCCGAAGATGGTGCGCTGGCGTTGCTGCTGGTCGTCGTGGGCATCATGATCTACCTTGCGTTCCGGTTTGAGTGGCGTTTCGCGTTGTCGGCCATCATTGCCAATTTGCACGATGTGGTGATCATTCTCGGTTTTTTCGCCTTGTTTCAATGGGAGTTTTCACTACCAGTACTGGCGGCAGTGCTCGCGGTGCTGGGCTATTCTGTGAATGAGTCGGTCGTCGTTTTCGACCGGGTACGCGAAACATTCAAGAAAAAACGCGGCTTGACCACCGCTCAGGTGCTCGATCACGCCATTACCAGCACTATTTCACGTACGATCATCACGCACGGTTCGACGCAGATGATGGTGACGTCGATGCTGATTTTTGGCGGTCCGACGCTGCATTACTTTGCGTTGGCGCTGACCATCGGCATCTGTTTCGGTATTTATTCCTCTGTACTGGTTGCCAGTCCGCTGGTGATGTGGCTCGGTGTCTCGCGCGAACAATTTATCCAGGTTAAGGTCGAAAAGCAGGAAGCGGTAGTTTAGCCAGCGACTGGCGCTGGACAGTCAGGCGAATTAACTGCCGAATCAACTTCCGAAT
>CAZAGR010000323.1:2078-3416 GCA_964484585.1 uncultured Propionivibrio sp.
CCGAATCAACTTCCGAATACATAGCCGGTTCGGACGGGTTTGCGGATATTGACTCTGTGAGCGTAGTGGCGTCTGGGGATGGTTGCAATATGACTGGGTCAATCGATCCCTTCTCGGCTACGCTTGCAAGGTCAAGGTCATCATCAACAATCGCGAATTGGTGACGCACCCGGAACATTCCTCGCCCCTCTGCGATCAATTTAAGCAAGCGATCGATATTCGGGTGTTTCCCCGGATTCAGTTTTGCATCCTCGGTATGTTCCGCATAAAGCTCAAGACCTTTCTTCGCTGCGTCGACGGTGATCGCGCCAAAAATCTGACCCAAATGGTTGTAAACAACCAGCGACCCACTCTGACCTTGCTTGTTTTCAATTCGAGCGGCAACGGTGCCGTTTGCTGCAATGAGTTCGAGCGCGGAAAGATGTGACACGCGCGGTAGTTGCTTTAGATTGGTCGCAAAAGTCATCAGATACTCCTGGCGAGCTTGGCGGCTAGCCCGATGTAACTTGCCGGGGTCATCACCAGCAGGCGCTGTTTCGCGTCTTCGGGAATCGGTAATGCCAGGATGAAAATACGCAATGCTTCGGGCTCGATGCCTTTACCGCGTGTGAGTTCCTTTAACTGCTCGTAGGGATTGGGTACGCCGTAGCGACGCATAACAGTTTGAACCGGTTCAGCCAGAATTTCCCAAGCATTGGCGAGATCTTCGCTCAGACGTTGCGGGTTGGCCTCCAGTTTATTCAAGCCACGCAAGGTAGAGCTGTACGCCAGCAGCGAATAGCCGAAAGCGACACCCATATTACGCAGGACCGTCGAATCTGTGAGGTCGCGTTGCAGACGCGACACGGGAAGTTTTTCGGCAAGATGTCGCAGGAGAGCGTTGGCCAGTCCAAGGTTGCCCTCGGAGTTTTCGAAATCGATCGGATTTACTTTGTGAGGCATGGTCGATGAGCCGATTTCGCCTGCCCTGAGCCGTTGTTTAAAATAGCCCAGCGAAATGTACTGCCAGATATCCCGATTGGCATCGAGCATGATTGTATTGGTTCGCGCAACAGCGTCAAAGAGTTCGGCCATGGTGTCGTGGGGCTCGATCTGGATCGTGTATGGATTGAATTCAAGTCCCAGATTTTCAATGAAACCACGGTTGAATCGTTCCCAGTCAAAATCCGGGTAGGCCGCAAGATGGGCGTTGTAGTTGCCAACCGCGCCATTGAACTTGGCGGTCAGCGAAATTCCGGCGATGCAAGTGCGGGCGCGCATCAGGCGCGCAACGATGTTGGCCATCTCCTTGCCTAGTGTCGTCGGTGTGGCCGGCTGGCCGTGGGTGTGCGCCAGCAT
>CAZAGR010000324.1:0-3405 GCA_964484585.1 uncultured Propionivibrio sp.
CGAATTGCCGGTTCCCGTTTGACGGCTTTCGTCCAGTTTCTGGCGGAGCGCCGTGCCGCCAGTGCCAGCGCTGTGCGTCCCTTTGGGAATTTTTTAGGCGATTACCCGTCATTGCACCGCTGGTCGATTGATTCGCCGGAACAGTTCTGG
Organism: uncultured Propionivibrio sp.; assembly: GCA_964484585.1. GTDB lineage: Bacteria > Pseudomonadota > Gammaproteobacteria > Burkholderiales > Rhodocyclaceae > JADKHX01. Next base: position 151 of record CAZAGR010000324.1, read on the forward strand.
CCTGCAATCTGGGAGTTTGGCGGTGTTATTGGCGAGCGCGGCGATACCGTGTTGGTCAATGGCGGAAAGATGCCTGGCGCGCGCTGGTTTCCGCAGGCACGGCTGAACTTCGCCGAGAACTTGTTGCGTTGGCGTAACGATGACGATGCGATCATTTTTTGGGGCGAAGACAAAGTCAAGGAACGTCTGACGCGTGCCGGACTATATCGGCGCGTGGCGCATCTGGCTGCTGCCCTGAAGGATTTGGGTGTTGTCAGCGGCGATCGCGTTGCGGCGTACATGCCTGATTCGCCGGATACGATCGTCGCGATGCTTGCTGCGGCGAGTATCGGGGCGATATTTACGTCGACGTCGCCCGACTTCGGAGTGCAGGGCGTACTGGACCGTTTTGGCCAGACCGAACCGAAGGTGCTTTTCGCCGTTGATGGTTACTACTACAACGGCAAAACCATTGATGAGATGGACAAACTTGGCGCCATCGCAGCCGGGCTGCCCTCGGTGCGAAAAGTGGTGGTCGTGCGCTACGTGCACCGCGAGCACAATCTGGCTGGCATTCGCGATGCCGTGATGCTAGACGATCTTGTTGAACCTTACCGTTACGTCGATAACATCGAATTTGCGCGCTTGCCATTCGATCATCCGCTCAATATTTTGTACTCATCGGGAACGACCGGCGCGCCGAAATGTATTGTTCATGGCGCGGGCGGACCCTTGTTGCAGCACATCAAGGAACATCAGCTGCACGGCGATGTGCGTCACGGCGATCGCTTGTTTTATTACACGACCTGCGGCTGGATGATGTGGGACTGGCTGGCGTCAGGGCTGGCGTCCGGTGCAACCCTTTTGCTTTATGATGGGTCTCCATTCGTTGATGGAGGCAGGATACTGTTCGACTTCGCCGATGCTGAACACATGACTCACTTCGGTACCTCGGCCAAGTTTATTGAAGCGATCGCCAAGGCGGGTTTGGCACCGAGGGTAACTCATGATTTATCCTCATTGCGTGTGATGTTCTCAACGGGCAGTCCCTTGGTTGCCGAGTCCTTCGACTATGTGTACAAGCAGATCAAGTCAGACCTTCACTTGGCCTCCATTTCTGGCGGCACCGATATTCTGTCGTGCTTTGTCTTGGGCAACCCAAATGCACCGGTGTTCCGTGGCGAAATCCAGTGCGCTGGCTTGGGGATGGCCGTTGATGTGTTCGACGAGAAGGGTAATTCAGTGCAAGGTGAGAAAGGTGAGCTGGTGTGTACTCGGAGCTTTCCCTGCATGCCCGTTGGCTTTTGGGACGACGTAGACGGCAAGAAATATCACGCCGCCTATTTCACGCGCTTTGCGGGAACTTGGCGGCATGGCGACTATGCTGAACTGACGTCGCACAATGGATTTGTCATCCACGGGCGATCGGATGCGACGCTCAATCCGGGCGGGGTGCGAATCGGCTCTGCCGAAATCTACCGCCAGGTCGATGCCATGGATGACGTCCTTGAGTCCTTGGTCATCAGTCAGGATTGGCCGCCGGGTGCAGATAATTTGGCGGCGGATGTGCGTGTTGTGTTGTTCGTCAAATTACGCGAAGGGCTCGTTCTCGATGAGGCTCGAGTGGCGGCGATCAAGCAGCGTATTCGTGATAACACGACGGCCCGCCATGTCCCGGCGAGGGTCCTTCAAGTTGCTGACATTCCGCGCACCAAGAGTGGGAAAATTGTTGAATTAGCCGTGCGAAATGTGGTTCATGGCAAGTCCGTCAACAATATTGATGCGCTTGCCAATCCTGAGTCTCTGGCGCTTTTCATGAACAGACCAGAGCTCTCATGTTGAATTTTAAGCCTTTGCCGACGACGGCTGCTCAAAACTATCGACCAACCAGCTGGCGTGATCGTCCATCGCCAGCACCTCGGCTAAAAATGGCAGGACTCGCTGCAAATCGGCCAGCAAGCGCCACGGCGGATTGATCACAAAAACGCCGCTGCCATGCATCCCCCGGCCCATTGGCACGGGTGCGCGCACATTGAGGCGGGCGTGAATCCAGTGCGCCGCGCCGGCCTTTTTCAGACGTTCGGGTAGCTGCGTTGCATCGAGGGAGGCAATGCATGGATGCCATACGATCAAGGTTCCGGTCGAAAACCGCTTTAGCGCGTCCTTCACCGCGGTAACCACTCGAGCGTAGTCGTTTTTGATTTCGTATGATGGGTCAATCAGTACCAGTCCCCGGCGTGAGGGCGGTGGCAGGGCAGCTTTAAGATTCTCGAAACCGTCTGCCTGCTCGATCAGAACTCGAGGCGCCATACCTTTAAACTCGCGCCGCAGCAGAGCGGCATCCGTTGAGTGCAACTCACAGAATCGCAAGCGGTCTTTTTCTCGTGCAAGATGGGAAATGAGCCAAGGCGAACCTGGATAGCGGCGCAATTTTTCACCATGGTTCAATTCGCGAATGCTTGCAAGATAGGCTGACAATGGTTCTGGAAGGTCCTTGCGCACCCAAAGGCGACCGATTCCCTCGGTGAATTCACCCGTTTGTTTGGCGTGTTCGGCATCAAGCGAATACTGACCTGCGCCTGCGTGCGTATCAACCACCATATAGGGCTTGTCTTTGCTGTTCATGTGCGTGATGCAGTGAATCAGCACGAGGTGCTTGAGTACGTCAGCGTGATTGCCGGCGTGATAAGAGTGACGATAGCTAAGCATGGCGGGGCGATAGAATCAACAACCATGAATGATACGCATGCAAATGATCCGCAGGGAATCAGGGTTTCCAAGCTAATGGCTGAACGCGGTCTATGTTCGCGGCGGGAGGCAGATGCTTATATCGAACGCGGGTTGGTTTTTGTAGATGGAACCCGTTTGTCTGCCTTGGGTACCCGGGTTTCGCCCAATGCGGTGATTACTCTGGCGCGCGAAGCTCAGGTGACGCAGTCACAGCAGATGACAATCATCTTGCACAAGCCCATCGGTTACGTTTCGGGGCAGGCCGAGGACGGCCACCAGCCGGCATTGGTCTTGATTGGTGCAGGTGCGCAAGTGGCTGGAGATCAGCCGCGATTCAAGTCATCCCATTTGAAGGGGCTGGCGCCGGCCGGGCGGCTTGACATTGATTCGACCGGCTTGCTGGTATTGACTCAGGATGGGCGCGTGGCCCGCCAGTTGATTGGAGAAAACTCAACGGTCGACAAAGAATATCTCGTTCGGGTCGAAGGTTCCTTGGACGAACGTGGCCTTGCATTGTTGAACCATGGATTGGAACTTGATGAACGC
>CAZAGR010000325.1:0-3404 GCA_964484585.1 uncultured Propionivibrio sp.
ACTGTAAACGATTTTCCCTTTGGGTTTACGACATTTGCGTAAGCGATTGCCGTGTCGTAGTACTGGGTTCGATGTTCGCCTGCTCACGCGGGCTATATAATCAACAACTTGTTGGGTGTGAGGGTAGAAAGTTAGTTTCCCATCACCCGCTCCATATGTATGATCCGATCCACGCCATGCGCCTCATTTCAAAAAAAACCTTACTTTTGGCAGCGACATCCAGAATCCAGACCGATGCTTGAAGAATGGTTCCGCAAGGCGAGTGAATTGAGCGCAAGTTCTTTCGCTTCTCTGCGCCAAACCTTTGGTTCTGCCGATTATGTGGATGGCTTTACTCTGTTTGATGTGGGCGGAAATCGCTACCGGATCGCCACTGTAATCCACTACGACAAGCAACGGATGTATGTACGTCAGGTGATGTCTCACTCTGAATATGACCGAAACGATTGGAGGAAGAAATGAATGCAGTGATTGATTTTCAGCGACTACTTCCCGCCTGGCAGACGCTTCAATTGATCGCGCCGATTGCGCACATTGAATCCGAAGTCGATTATGACCATGCCACGGCCTTGCTCGACAGTTTGCTTGATCTGGTGCGTGACGATGCAACGCATCCCCTCTATTCGCTGCTGGCCGTCGTCGGCGATCTGATCGAAGCCTACGAAATTGACCATGAACCGCTGAGTCATTGAAACGCGAAGACACGGCCAAACAGCCAAGCCGGAGCACCTTCGATTCGACGCATCGCAGTTTCTGACTGGCGTACTATGCAGCGAACGTGAGTCGCGGTTTCATTCGTTGGACAAGGCTGATGAAGAATGGTGGCTACGCCATGAAATGAGCGCCGTGTCGCTAGCGCCGACTTTCTTAAGTTAATTCGAGCCCGGCCCCTTTTTTGCACAGTTGCAGTTCAGGCCGCACGGCCAACCCAGTCGTTCAGTCTGACTCTCAGTTTTCCGTCACTTGAAGGCTAACGCTCTTCCGCCTTACTCCGCGCACGCTTCGCCTCATACATTGCCGCATCCGCGTTCTTCAATATCTGCTCGGCATCGATCGCGTCACCCAGAAATAGCGCGATGCCAATACTTGCGGAGCCATGATGCCTGATCTCGCCGAGCACATATTCCTCGGTCAGGCTGGCGCGTATCTTCTCGGCCATCTTGCCAGCGGACTCTGTCGCCACAGTGCTGTCGGGGCCGAGTTCTTCCAGCAGGACAACGAATTCGTCGCCGCCGAGTCGCGCTACGGTATCGGTCTGTCGAACCGCCCCACGCAACCTGTCGGCCACCACGATGAGCAGTTGATCGCCTGCTTCATGGCCGTGGGTATCGTTCAGATGCATGAACTTGTTCAAGTCCAGAAATAGCACCGCGCCATAACCGTTGTGTCGCTTGCTGCTGGCGATGGCGTGTGCCATCCTGTCCATGAGCATGCGTCGGTTGGGCAGCTTGGTCAGGGCATCGCCAAACGCCATCCGGTGCAGCTCCTGCTCACGCCGACGGCGATCGGTTAGGTCCACGAGCTGCACGAGTACATGCTGCGCCCTGGTGAGTTTGACCGGAATGAAGCGATATTCGAGACACAGGTCGCGGCCGAACAGCTCGCGATTGTCCAGCTCGCGTTGCTGCGGCTGTTGCGTGGTCACGGCATTCTGAAAATCGTCAAACAGCCCGAAATCCTTGTAGTCGGCGATGTTGTGATACTGCAGCAAGCCTTCGCGCGTCGTGGCCTGTATCTCGCAGAAGGCCTCATTGGCTTCGATGCAATTCCCTTCGGCGGCATACACGGCCATGGGGAAAGGCGAGTTCAGCAAGATTGTTTCGTTGAACTTAAGTATCTCCGTCAACGCCGTGTTGGCAGTCTGGATTTCTTCGGTTCGGCTGACTACGCGCTTTTCAAGGCCGTCGTTCAACACTTGCAACTCACCAACGAGCCGCCTATCTCTTTCGCCCATTAAGCGTAGGTGATCAGACATCAAGACGGAAATCGACGCAATTGCCGCAAGTGTCATCGAGTAGGTGAACAAGGTCGAAGCAGGCGTACGCAACTCCAATCCGGACAACCAGCCGCTCATTTCTGCAATCACCAGTCCCGACAGTAGGCCAACTGACGCTATGGCCAGTAGGACAGCGTTCCGACCGCTTTGCACATAGGCAACAATGACGACCAACCCCGGGACAATAAACAGTAAAGGCGAACGCACGCCTGCAACAAAAACAGCGGCAGTCGCGCAAGCAATCAACAAACCCCAACAGAAAATACCGAGGGCTTGATTGACCTTGCCCTTCTGTAACTGCGCCACGCACGCCAGCAAGACTGGAGCCGCGAATATCAGGCTAATCCACGAATGCCTTATGTCGTGAATCTGCCCGTAGAGCCCATAACCGAGGGTCGCAATCAAAATGACAAGCAACGTGCGCCCAAGAACGGCGGCCGCCTTGGCCGACAGCACTTGTGGGACCCCGCCCACAAAATTGCTGTCACGATCGCTGACGCCTGTGCCCGTTGAACCCTGCTCCATCGTTACTCCTCAACCGATTGTTGCCTTCTGTATCGGGCGCCAACTCCCTGAATAGATCAGGGAAAAAAATGCTTGTTACCTACGGGCAATATATAGCACAATTGGTAGCAATTGAAGGGCTACCAAATCCCGTTTCTCCGTTCAAAACAGTATTGCGTGGAGTCACCTGTGAGCAAAACCATTCTTATCGTCGACGATTCATTCAGCATGAGGCAGACTTTGTCGAATGCGCTCAAGGCGAATGGCTACGAAGTTGTCACGGCAAGCGACGGCGTGGATGGAGTCGGCAAGCTCGACGGTCGGAAATTCGACATGATCATTTCCGACTTGAACATGCCCAATATGGATGGCATAAGCTTTGTCCAGGCAGCCAAGCAGATGCCGGCGTATAAATTTACGCCCGTCATCATGCTTACGACGCAGGATGACGATGCCACGCGCGCTTTGGGCAAAGAGGCTGGTGTCACTGCGTTGCTAGCCAAACCATTTCAGCCGCCCGCATTGCTCGATATGGTGGCAAAACTGATCAAGTGATGCCTCGACTCGTGTTTGGCCCCGACATAGCCAGATGACCGTTGACCACTAAATGAAACAACAACTTACTGATTCGCAGAACCCTGAACCGGTTGCTGCGATCGAGTCGGATGCCTTTCTGATCCTACCGGAATCAGCGTTGACCGTCCTGCGGACATTGATGGTCATCATTCTGGTCGGCGCATGTTTAAGCAGCCTGTATGCCCTTTGGCTGGGTCGGACAGGCGGGTTTCTTGCTGGCTACGCCGCCCCTTTTCTTATCCTTGCATTCATTTATCGCGAATTTCGCGCCAAGCGCATTGCCAATGCGTTGCGCCTTGCAACGTGGGGAGCCCCCCTCTATGCGCTA
>CAZAGR010000326.1:0-3377 GCA_964484585.1 uncultured Propionivibrio sp.
AAGATCGTCTGGGCCGGCCTCACTGGCATGGAGCAGTCGCGCAGAAATAGCAGGTTCACTGGCTGCGCCGCGCACGACGGCGTTCGCCATTTGACGGGTTGCCCCGGTGAGCGAGTGATAAACGATCAAAAGGGTTTTCATCAACACATTCGATATTGAGACGTGCTTGCCACGATCATCGCGATCTTCATGTTAACCAAAGTCGGGCACTACTTTTGATCCGGGTTATCAACTCCAGGCAGACTCGGCAGTAACCAAACCAGCAATAACGGCAACAGTGGCAGCGATAGCGCAAACAGAACCCACACGGTGGTTGACCGCCTCTTGCGCTTGGCAATCATGCCGGTAGGGATCGCAGCGACAATGGTTGCGACGGTCAAGTAAATCGCGCCGGATATCAGCGATTCAATCAATCCGGTATCAAATCCGAGTTGTTTGAGCAGGGCGGTCGTTTGTGGATCAAGCATCGGCACAGGATAACAGTTCGGCAAAAAGTCGGCGGTAGCGGAACGGCGCTCGCGCCCAGTTGTTCTCTATTGCAGAGGGAATCAGTGGGTGTACCAAGTGGTCGAGATCAGTGGTCGCAATCGGTCGTCAGTGGCAGGTGGGGTTGTAGAATGCGGCACCCTGCCATCAAGTTTCTCTGGCCGGATGACAACCATTAGGGAACCTTTACCATGTCGGGCAGAATTGTTCTTGCCATAACACTTGCTTTGGCACTTTTTGCGTGTAGTAAGCCGGACTCCGGTGCGCCAAAGGATGCCGGCGAAAAGCCCCTGCTCATTTCATCCGAAGACCTGCTGACCATTCAGCCCAACTCGCTCGCGTTGGGACCGGTGATCACGGGCTCCGTGCAGCCCGCCCGACGCGCCGATTTGCGCGCAGAGGTTTCCGCTGTGGTGTTGCAGGTAATGAAGGAAAACGGAGACCCGGTAAAGCGTGGCGACCTCTTGGTTCGCCTTGATGACTCGGCGATTCGCGATAACCAGACGTCGGCCGATGAAGCCGTGCGGGCGGCGGGGCAATCCTTTGATCAGGCGGAGCGACAGTTGCAACGCCTGAAGAAATTGCGTGAATCCGGGATGGTTACAACACAGCAATTTGAGGACTCCGAGATTCGCCGTAACACAACCCAAAGTGAACTTGCCGCGGCGCGCACCCGTCAGGCGCAGGCACGACAACAATTACAACGGACCGAGGCGCGGGCGCCATTTGACGGCATCGTCAGTGACCGCAAAGTGTCGGCCGGCGACACGGCGCAAATCGGCAAGGAGCTGCTTAAAGTCATCGATCCCGGCAGTTTGCGCTTCGAAGGACTTGTTTCGGCCGACATGATAACGAACGTCAAGGTGGGACAAACCGTCAGTTTTCGTATCAATGGTTACGGGCAGCAGGAGTTTGTGGGGGCTGTCACGCGGGTGAGCCCCGCGGCCAACGCGGCGACACGTCAGGTGGAAGTTCAGGTTGGCTTTACGGGTGAAACGCGGCCAAAGCTGTCCGGCCTGTATGCCGAGGGTAGAGTCGCTTCGGGCGGAAGCGCGTTGACGATACCTGCCGGTTCGCTGATGCGAGAGGGAGACAAGGCATACGCTTGGCGTCTGGAGCGTAAGCCGGCCGGCAATGAATTGAAAAAAATCCTGCTGACTGTTGGCTTGCGCGATCCGCGCCGCGGCGAGTTTGTCGTGCGCGAGGGTCTGGCGGCAGGCGATCAGGTTTTGCGCAACCCCTCGGTGACGCTGAAGGACGGTCAGACCGTAGAAATTGCATCTCCAACAGTGGCCGTGCAGCCTGCGACCACGCCTGATCGCTGATCATGTTCCTCTCTGATTTCAGCATCAAGAGGCCTATCGCAATGGTGGTCATCATCATCATGTTGATGTGCCTGGGCCTGCTTGCACTTAAAAATCTGCGCGTGAATCAGATTCCGGACGTCGAACAGCCGGTGTTGGTCGTCAATATCCCTTATCCGGGCGCCTCGCCGGAGACGGTTGAGCGCGAAATCATTAACCGGATCGAGAAGCAGTTGCTCAGTATTTCCGGCGTTTACCAGATCCGTGCGACTGCCAGCGAAAGCGGCGCCACGATTGTCATTCTCTTCAACTTCAAGAAGAACATGGTGGAGGCCGCAGACGAAGTGCGCAATGCCATAGGGGCAGTGCGCTACAAGCTGCCGATCGAAATGCGCGAGCCGACTTTGCGGCACGTCGACCCCTCCGCGCGGCCGATCATGCAAATGGCACTGGCCTCCGACAAGCTCAGTCATTCCGAAATTTCGCGCATGGCTGAAGATGATTTGTCGGATCGTTTCCGTGGCATCGAAGGTGTTGCTGTGGTCAACATCAATGGTTCGTTGCGCCGGGAACTCAGTGTGCTTTTGCGTGCCGAAAAGCTGCGTGAATTCAATATCTCCGTGAGCGATGTGACGAATGCGCTGCGCAGCCAGAATCTGACCGCGCCGGTAGGTCGGGTCAAGGGGCCGCTCGATGAACAGAGCATTCGTTTGGTCGGGCGGATTGAAGCGGCTGCCGATTTTGGGCAGGTTGTCGTCAAACGCACCGGGAACGAGGTGTTGCGTCTGGCACAGATTGCCGAAATCCAGGATGGCTTCGCCGAATTGTCGAGTTTCAGCCTGCGTAACGGCAATCCGAATGTCGGTATTTCGGTAACCCGATCGCGTGATGCCAGCACCGTCAGCGTAGCGAAGAAAGTTCGTGAGCTGGTTGATGAAATCAACAAGACCCTGCCGGCGGGAACGACGATAAAGATTACTGAAGATGGTGGCGAGGATGCGCAGGAGAACCTTAACAATGTCATTGAATCACTCATGTTTGGTGCTGTACTGACGATCGTCGTGGTCTATACCTTTCTCAATTCCTGGCGTTCAACTCTCATAACTGCCCTGAGTCTGCCAACCTCGGTAATCGCAGCGTTCATCGCTGTCTGGTTATGCGGATTTACCCTCAATTTCATGACCCTGCTTGGCTTGTCGCTGGCGATTGGAGTGTTGATCGACGATGCCATTGTGGTGCGGGAGAATATCGTTCGGCACATGCAATTGGGAGTCGACCGGCGCACTGCGGCGGCTGAGGGAACCCGAGAGATTGGCATGGCCGTGGTAGCGACAACGTTTTCCATTATTGCCGTATTCATTCCGGTGGCTTTCATGTCCGGCGGCAGCGGTGAGTGGTTTCGTCCATTCGCTTTAACGGTTGCGACCTCGGTGCTGGTCAGTCTGTTCATCTCCTTTACGCTCGACCCCATGCTGTCCAGCCTCTGGCATGACCCGAGCATTGAGGCGCACGGCAAGCGCCATGCGCCTGTGACTTTTTATGACAAAACCATTGGCCGCGTGACCGGCTGGTTTGACCACGCCACCG
>CAZAGR010000327.1:0-3350 GCA_964484585.1 uncultured Propionivibrio sp.
ATGCACGCGCGAGAGCAGCTTGCCCGGGCTTTGCAGCATGTAGCAAGCCAATTCGAACTCCTTTTGGGTGAGCTCAACCGCTTGCCCCTCAACGGAGATACCACGCCGCTCCTGATCGATTTCGTAAGCGCCAAACTTGAGCACGGACGGAGCTTTGATGCGACGCGCCTGCGATTCAATACGCGCCAGCAGTTCGTGGTACTTCGGTGGCTTGACCACGTAATCATCAGCGCCCGCACGCAGCGCATTGACCACATCCACCTCGCTGTCCCGCGAGGTGATGAAGATGACCGGCAAGTCCCAACCCAGATGCTCGCGTACCCACTTCAGCACTTCGTCGCCGCTGCCATCGGGCAGCATCCAATCAATCAACAGCAGATCAAATTTCTCTTTCTGAAGGACGCCAATAAAGCCTTTGGTCGTGCCGTAGCATTGACAACTATAGGGCGGCGTGCTGAACCAGAGCTTGTATAACTCCTGTTGCGCCGTATCGTCCTCGAGAATGCCGATGTGCATTGTGCCTCCTGTCGCAGGTAAAAAGGTCCGCCCTCTACAGTCGCCGATTGTATCGCCAATGCCAGTCATAGCCCCGTTGCGGGTTGGCAAGCCGCCGTCCCGCCAGCGCCGACTTTGTCTGTTTGCGCATGAAGGTGTGAATTCATTGAAGGCATTTTCAAACAGTTTGCATTCCTGACACATCCGCCTTCAGACAACTGCTGAAATGCACCCCATGGAAAGCACGCATGTTTTGGGAGCGCATATGACACGCACTACACTGAACAATGACCGGCAGCTAAAGCAGCTCGAGCAGCGTTTGAACCCGTCAGCACGCCGGGCGGCAATGACCGTTGTTTCGCGCATGGCATGGCGATTGTCGCTGCGTGCCACCGGACTCGGCAAACGTCTGCTGGATGTCGTGTTAGCGTGTGCTGTGCTGATTCCCGCATTGCCGGTCATGCTCCTGGCCGCGATCTTGATCAAGTTCACTGATTACGGTCCGGTGCTGTTCTGGCAGACCCGGGTTGGGAAATGGGGCCGTGTGTTTCGCTTCCCAAAGTTCCGTTCAATGGTGATCAATGCAGAAGCGCTCCAGCAGCAGATCATGAGCGCCAATCAGCATGGGGACGGCGTCACTTTCAAAATTAAGCGCGATCCGCGCATTACCTGGATCGGGCGCATCCTGCGCAAAACCAGTATCGATGAGTTGCCTCAACTGTGGTGCGTGCTCATCGGCGACATGTCACTGGTCGGGCCACGCCCGGCGCTGGAAAAGGAGGTGGCCCGATATACCTTGGACGACCGCCGTCGACTTGATGTCATTCCCGGATTGACTTGCACTTGGCAGGTGTCCGGACGTTCCGAAATTCCATTTCCGCAGCAAGTGAAGCTCGATACCGAATATATCGAGAATCAAAGTGTGTATGAGGACCTGAAGCTGCTTTTCAAAACCGTACCTGCCGTGATTACTGGCCGTGGCGCTTACTGAAAGAGACATCGTGACTTTACAAGCAACCCCCGCCAGTCTGAACATCCACGGCATTCGCCTTGTTAATCTTTCCATGGACGAGTCGCTTGCGGCCATCGAAGCGGCGTTGGTCGCAGGCCAACCCACTCGGGTCAGCTTCGTCAATGCCGATTGCGTCAATATCGCTGCCGTCAATGCAACCTATAGGAAATCGCTGGCTACTACGGACTGGGTGTTTATCGACGGCATAGGCATGCGTATCGCGGGAAAAATCATGGGCCAACGGGTGCGCGACAACGTAAATGGCACCGACCTTTTCCCGCGATTGTGCGAATCTCTGGCTCAGCAGGGAAGGCGACTTTTCCTTTACGGCGCGCAGCCTGGAGTAGCTGCCGCTACGGCAGAGTGGGCGCAAGCACATTATCCCGGCCTGCAAATTGCCGGCACCGCACATGGCTACCATGGTGCGCAGGATGAGTCCGCGATCGTAACCACGATTCGCGACAGTCGAGCCGATGTCGTGCTCGTGGCCCTCGGCGCACCCCGGCAGGAACAATGGATCGAAAGCAATATGACCGCTACCGGAGCCACTATCGCGATAGGGGTCGGCGGCCTATTTGATTACTATTCCGGCCGCATTCCCCGCGCGCCGTTATGGATGCGCCGACTTGGCATCGAGTGGCTTTTTCGCCTGATCCAGGAGCCCCGCCGGCTGTGGCGACGATATGTAGTCGGCAATGTTATTTTTCTTGGTCGTATCGGCGTGGACTGGCTGCGCACGCGCTGCAGTGCGAAGTCAGACGGACACGCCGGATCGCGAGGTGTCTCATGAAAACAGAAGACAAATCAATGGCTCCAGCAGACGTGGCCATTTTGTTCACCGCTGGTCCTTCCGTGAACGAAGACAATGCGCCATTGAACATGCCGAACATTCTCCTTCCGTTGCATGGGCGGTCACTGCTCCAGCGAGCGGTGGAACATCTGGTTCGCTCCGGCTGCGGGCACATTCATGTCGCGCTCGGCGACGATACCACCGCAATCAGAGACTTCCTGGAAACGGGCGAGCGCTGGGGTTGCCAGGTGAGCTACCACTATCTCGACGTTCATGAATCGCTTGGACGCTTCGCACGTCGCATCAACGTTGATCAGGAAAGCAATTATTGGCTGGCGAATGCCCACTGCGTCCCATTGGAATCATTGCCCACGCTGGCAGAACCGGCAGGCGAGTCCGGACAAGCCCTGTGCTGGAACGATGGGCTGCAGCAGAAATGGTCCGGTTGGGGAATCTATACGGGCAACTTTCTGCTGAACTGCGCACAGACACCGAATTCTGATGCCTTGGCGAACATGATGCACAGTGCGGCTAATCTACTACCACACGTCATCGAGCCGCCGCTATCGGCATTGTCACTCGCCGACATGCTAGCCAGCAGCCGACGTCTGCTTACGGCCCAAGAACAACCGGTTGTAATCAGTCACCACAGTCAGATTCATCCGCAAGCAGAAATTATCGCCCCGGTGTTTATCGGAGCGCATGTAAAGGTGAGTGCGGGCGCGGTGATCGGGCCGAATGTATCCATCGAATCCGGCGCATTCATTGATCGAGGCGCGCATCTTTGCAACAGCGTAGTCATGCCGGACACCTATGTTGGTGAAGAACTGGACTTGAATGGCGCCATCGCTTGCGGCAGCCTATTGGCCAACATTGAGTTGAACGTTGTCACCAAGCTATCGGACCCCCACCTGCTCACCGAACTCACCCCCGACCGGCAGGCTCCCACGCACAAGCTGCTAGTCCGTTCGCTGCGCGTTGTGCTGGCGCCGCTGTACTGGCTTGCGCTGTGGCAGAGCGGCGCCCACCGCGATGATGAAAGGACGCAGTCCC
>CAZAGR010000328.1:0-3332 GCA_964484585.1 uncultured Propionivibrio sp.
GGTGTGGCGCGGATTGTGGTTGAAAATAAAGTCGATCTTACGTCCCGTGATTGTTTGCGTGAGGAGGTGGATCATCGCATTCATATTTGTCTTTCGGCGCATACGGGAGGCGGAATTGACTTACTGCGGACCGAGTTGCTGCGCTTGGCGGGTTGGGTCTCTCATGGCGAAGATGTGATTTTGGCGCGTGAGCGCCATCTGGTCGCTTTGGATGCCGCGGCAATGAGATCCGCTCTGGCGACACAATGTCTGGATCGTGTCGAGCTTTGTGCCGAGGAGTTGCGCTTGGCTCAGCAGGCTCTGTCGCAAATCACTGGAGAGTTCACTGCCGACGATCTCTTGGGCGAAATTTTTTCCCGATTTTGTATTGGTAAGTAGTGATAGTCGATCCAATTCAGCTAGTTTTACTCGGCATGGCGGCTTTGCTGGCGGGGTTTATTGATGCTGTAGCGGGTGGTGGCGGGTTGATCCAGGTTCCGGCACTTTTCACGGCGCTGCCACAGCAGAGTGCGGCGACATTGTTTGGCACGAATAAGTTGTCGAGTATTTTTGGGACAGGAACTGCGGCTTGGAGGTTTTCGCGGCGGATTGAAATTCCTTGGCGAATTGCAACTCCGGCGGCGTTGATGGCGATGGTGTTTTCTTTTGCGGGTGCCGCCGCGGTTTCCTGGTTGCCCCGGGAGGTGGTGCGGCCGCTGGTCTTTGGACTGCTGGTGCTGGTGATTATTTATACGGTCATTCGACCAGGGTTTGGCAGAGAATCCGGTAAGAGATTAGAGCTGGGTCGCGAGCGAGCAAGTGCGCTCGTGCTGGGGTCTGTACTCGGGTTTTACGATGGATTTTTTGGCCCGGGAACGGGTAGTTTTCTTATTTTCGCCTTGGTGCGATTTTTTGGTCTGGATTTCTTGCGTGCCTCGGGCGTCGCCAAGGTGGTTAATTTAGCGACGAACGCGGCAGCTCTTGTGTACTTCATTCCTCACGGTCAGGTGCTCTGGTTGGTAGGTGGGGTGATGGCCGTAGCGAATATTGCTGGTGCGCAAATCGGCGCTAGATTGGCCATTCGGCATGGCAGCGGGTTTGTTCGTGGCATATTTCTTATATCAGCCAGTCTGTTGGTGGTGAAGTTTGGGCTGGATATCTTGTCTTCGCAATCGAGTGGTTCCACGTGAAACATGGCGTAATTGTTTCACGTGGAACAGTGTTGATCGTGTTTTGAAACAGAGGGGCGTATCATTGCGCCTCTTTCAGTCCGAGTAAGTTTCGTGCTTTTTCCTTCAAACTTTGACGTTATTGTGGTGGGTGGCGGTCATGCGGGTACCGAGGCCGCCTTGGCTTCGGCGCGTACCGGTGCGGCAACGCTTCTGCTTACGCATAACATCGAAACTCTTGGAGCAATGTCTTGTAACCCCTCAATTGGAGGAATAGGCAAAGGGCACCTAGTTAAAGAGATTGATGCTCTGGGTGGCGCCATGGCCGCCGCCACTGACTTAGCCGGTATTCAGTTTAGGATTCTTAATGCCTCAAAAGGTCCCGCCGTCCGGGCAACGCGAGCCCAGGCTGATCGACAGCTCTACAAGCAGGCTATACGTAGTCGTCTTGAAAATGAGCCCAATCTCACCTTGTTTCAGCAGGCGGTTGAGGATCTCGTATTGACGGGTGACCGTGTATCAGGCGTGATAACGCAGCTGGGTATTCGTTTTGACGCACCCGCTGTGGTGCTTACGGCGGGAACATTTCTGAACGGGTTGGTGCATGTTGGTTTGGAAAACTTCAGGGCTGGTCGCTTTGGTGATCCTGCCGCAATTTCTCTGGCAGAGCGCTTGCGTGAGCTGCAGCTGCCCGTGGGTCGCCTGAAAACAGGAACCCCGCCGCGCCTTGACGGTCGCAGCATCGATTACTCTTTATTGCAGCATCAGCCCGGGGACGACCCAGAACCGGTGTTCTCGTTCATGGGATCTGTGCAGCAGCATCCGCAGCAGGTGCCTTGCTGGATAACTCATACTAACCTGCGTACACATGATGTCATTCGCGGCGGCCTGGATCGCTCCCCAATGTACTCCGGGGTCATTGAGGGCATTGGGCCGCGTTACTGTCCGTCAATTGAAGACAAAATCCATCGCTTCGCCGGCAAAGATAGTCATCAAATATTTCTGGAGCCGGAGGGGCTGAATACGCATGAGGTCTACCCGCAGGGAATCTCTACCAGTCTGCCGTTTGATGTTCAGCTCGCGCTCGTCCGGTCGATGGTGGGGCTTGAGAAAGCGCATATCACGCGGCCCGGCTACGCCATCGAATACGACTATTTCGACCCACGTAACTTAAAAGCCAGTCTGGAGACCAAATCGATTGGGGGCTTGTACTTTGCCGGCCAAATTAACGGTACCACAGGTTATGAAGAAGCGGCGGCGCAGGGTTTGCTAGCCGGATTGAATGCCGCACGTGCGGTTCAGGGAAGCGGCGCTTGGTCACCGCGTCGTGATGAGGCGTATCTTGGCGTGCTGGTTGATGATCTTGTTACACGCGGAGTGACTGAGCCCTATCGAATGTTCACGAGTCGCGCCGAGTACCGATTGAGTTTGCGTGAAGATAACGCTGATCTTCGTTTGACCGAAATTGGTCGCGAAATGGGGTTGGTGGATGATGCACGTTGGGCCGTGTTTAATCGCAAGCGCGATGCGGTTGCCTTGGAGTCGGAGCGCCTGAAGTCGACGTGGGTCAATCCGCGTACTTTGCCGGCAGAGGATGCGCAGCGCGTTCTTGGGGTGCCAATCGAACGTGAATACCGCTTGTTTGACCTTCTGCGTCGGCCTGAGGTGAGCTATAAAAATCTGATGACGTTAACCGGTGCAGGGCAGGGCGTTAAGGTGCCGGAGGTAATTGAGCAAGTCGAAATTCAAGCCAAATATCAAGGCTATATTGACCGGCAGCAGGAAGAGGTCGACAAAAGTCTGGCAAATGAGAATCTTGCAGTTCCGAGTGATATGGATTTTTCGACGGTTCACGGTCTATCCATCGAAGTCATGCAAAAGCTCAGTAAGGTCCGCCCCGAAACCTTGGGCCAGGCGTCGCGAGTCCAGGGAATCACGCCAGCGGCCATCTCTTTGTTACTGGTTCATTTGAAACGGCGACGTGCAGCGTGACCCCGGCAGACCGTTTGGCGACAGGTTTGGCCGCCATTGACTTTGCGTTTCCGGCGACAACTCAAGTTCAGTTGCTCCGGTACTTGGATCTGTTGAGTAAATGGAATCGAACGTATAACCTGACCTCAGTGCGCGATATTGACGCCATGGTGACGCAGCATCTCCTTGATTCTTTGGTCATATTGCCAACCT
>CAZAGR010000329.1:0-3301 GCA_964484585.1 uncultured Propionivibrio sp.
CACCGTGGGTCATGTTGAATGCGCCCTTCCAGGACTTGGCCAGTCCGGTGCGGGCAGTGGATACGATTACTGCATCAGTCATTTTGGATTCTCCAGAATTCGGTTTGAACTAAGTTCAGATCAGTGCTTGTTTGAGCAATCAGGTGAGCGACTTGCCGGCCGCTGCCAGTTTGACGAGCAGCGGAGCCGGTTGCCAGAAGGGGTCGCCAGATATCTTGGCCATTTCACTCATGCGCCGCACGACGCTGTAAAGGCCGACTTCGTCGGCATAAAGCATTGGGCCGCCGCGGTGAGCCGGGAAGCCGTAGCCCATCAGATACACCATGTCGATATCCGAGGCACGGGCGGCGATGCCTTCTTCGAGAATCCGTGCGCCTTCATTCACCAGCGCAAAGATGCAGGTCTCGATAATTTCCTTGTCGCTGACCTTGCGCGGGGTAATGCCTTTTTTCTTGCGGTAGTCCTCGATCATCTTGTCGACTTCCGGATCGGGCAGCGCGTTGCGGTTGCCTGGCTGGTAGAGGTACCAGCCCTTGCCAGTTTTTTGGCCAAAGCGGCCAAGCTCGCAGATCTCGTCGGCGAGCGTCGAGTAAATCATCTTTACGCCTTCGGCGGTGCGGCGCTTGCGAATGGCCCAGCCGATGTCGTTGCCGGCCAGATCGCCCATGCGGAAAGGCCCCATCGCCATGCCGAACTTTTCCAGCGCCTTGTCAATCTGCGCGGGGCTGGCGCCCTGGTCGACCAGCAGTCCGGCGACACGGCCGTACGGATCAATCATGCGGTTGCCGATGAAGCCATCGCAGACGCCGGAGACCACGGCCGTCTTCTTGATCTTCTTGGCCAGTTGCATCACGGTGGCCATGATGTCCTTGGCAGTCGCTGCGCCGCGCACAACTTCCAGCAGCTTCATTACATTGGCGGGGCTGAAGAAGTGAAGTCCGACCACATCCTGCGGTCGCTTGGTGAAATTAGCGATCTTGTTGACGTCCAGCGTCGACGTGTTCGAGGCCAGAATGGCGCCCGGTTTGCACACTTCGTCGAGCTTCTTGAAAACCTGCTCCTTGACACCGATTTCCTCGAACACGGCTTCGATGACCAGATCGACATCTTTGAAATCGTCGTAGCTGACCGTGCCGCTCAGCAAGCCCATGCGCTGATCGAATTTCTCCTGCGTCAGCTTGCCCTTTTTCATCGTCCCTTCGTAGTTCTTGCGAATGATGCCGATGCCCTTGTCGAGCGCCTCCTGTTTCATTTCAAGAATCGTCACCGGAATGCCCGCATTCAGGAAGTTCATTGCAATACCGCCGCCCATGGTGCCGGCACCGATGATGCCAACCTTGGCGATTTTTCGCGTCGGTGTGTCTTCCGGCACGTCGGGAATTTTCGAGGTGGCACGTTCGGCCTGAAACAGGTGACGCAGGGCGCGCGATTCGGACGTCAGCATCAGCTCGGAAAACAGTTTCTGTTCGACCTTGATGCCTTCATCGAAGGGTTTGGTAATGGACGCTCCCACCGCATCAATGCACTTCAGCGGCGCTGGGAATGGACCGGCAATACCCTTGACCATGTTGCGCGCAAACATCAGGTAGGCCTCGTGATTGGGGTAGTCGACTTTCATGTCGCGGATACGGCGCATGGGCTTTTTCTCTGCGATCACTTTGGCAGCGAAGGCCAGCGCGCCGGCCAGCAGGTCACCTTCGATCAGTTCATCAAACAGCGGTGTCGGCTTGAACATCGCGGCGGGAACAGGATCGCCTTTAACGATCAAATTCAATGCGGCCTCGACGCCGACAATGCGCGGCATGCGCTGGGTGCCGCCGGCGCCGGGCAACAAGCCCAGTTTGACTTCCGGTAACGCAATCTGCGCTGTCGGCAGGGCGACGCGAAAGTGGGTGGAGAGGGCAAGTTCGAGTCCGCCGCCCATACAGGCGCCGCCAATCGCAGCGATCACCGGCTTGCAGCAGTTTTCAACGATGCCGGTGACGGTGGGCAAATTGGGTTCGGCAAAGGCCTTGGGCGAGCCAAATTCGCGAATGTCGGCCCCGCCGGAAAAAGCACGGTCAGTGCCGATCAGCACAATCGCCTGAACGGCTGGATCGGCCACGGCCTGATCAAGGCCGGCGACAATTCCCTGACGCAACTCCAGGCTCAAGCCATTGACGGGCGGGTTCTGCAAGGTAATGACGGCGACGTTGCCGTTCACAGCGTAGTTCGTACTGCTCATGGAAGCTCCTTGTGATGATGTCGACAGCGTTACCTGAGCGAACCGTGATCCGCCCAGAAGTATTCATTTGCGGGGGAATGCGATAAATTCGGCGCGCCGCCGAACCCTGTTGGTGCTTTGCTATTCTATGAGCGTTTGCAAGCTTTTGGGGTAAGCGCATTGCCAAGCAAAAAACCACCGTGCGGATGAGACGCGATCACATAGTGGCCGGCGGTTGCCAGAGGCCTCAAAGGCAAATTGTCCTTGGCAGGTCTTGCAATCCGATTACTCGCTGATTGTTCCACAAGATCAATGGCGAGGCGTTGCCTGAGGCCTTGAAATCGGGCACGTGCGTTAAACAAGGGCACGGCCCGAATACTGGCTTTCTTCTAACGAACGGGGTGACAGCCGGGCACGATCAGCACTTTGCCGCTGCGCT
This sequence comes from uncultured Propionivibrio sp., assembly GCA_964484585.1. Lineage (GTDB taxonomy): Bacteria > Pseudomonadota > Gammaproteobacteria > Burkholderiales > Rhodocyclaceae > JADKHX01. The sequence continues at coordinate 2,643 of CAZAGR010000329.1, forward strand.
CGCCGCTATTCGCGGCCGCCACCGCGTCCTTGATCTCGTGAACATCGTAGATGGCATGAATGTTGGATTTGATGGCGCCCTTCGTGATCAACTGTGCCAGTTTTCCGAATACGGCCTGTTGCTCCGCTTTCGGTGCCCGGCGAAACCACAGAGCCAACCAGAAGCCTTTCATGGTCAGTTCGTTGAATATGACTGACCGGGCCGACAATTTGTAAGGTTCTCCGCTCATGCTGCCATAGCTTACGAGGGTGGCACCCATACACAGGCAGTCGGCGAGGCGACCGGTGGCCTCGCCGCCCACCGCATCGACACCCAGACGTATTTTCGCACCGCTGGTCGCTGCATTTACTCGCTGGGCCAGATCGGGACCATCCACCAAAACCACGTCTCCGCCCAATTGCTGCACATCGGCAATCGCGCTCGCGCGCCTGACCACATTCACGGTCTTCAAGCCGCGCATTTTGGCCAGAGACACCAAATAGCCCCCCACGCCGGAGTTGGCCACGTTTTGTATGACCCATTCGCCTTCCTTAAGGTCTACGTACTGACTCAACATCAATTCGGCCGTCGGCGGGTTGACTGCGATCATCGAGAGTTGCTGTGGGTCGGCTTCATTGGGCAAGGGAATCAGATCGGCCGCGTTGCCTACGACGTGGGTG
>CAZAGR010000330.1:0-3272 GCA_964484585.1 uncultured Propionivibrio sp.
AACCCGTGGGGGAATGGTGGGGATAGCAATTTGGCGCCGCCTGGGAGGTTGGAACCAAGCCATGTAAGTCCGTGGCAGACCACCCTGACACATCTTGTCGGGATTTCAGGACTAACTTTCTCGACAATTTTCCACGGCTAACGTTCTCGACAATTTTGGGGGTAACAAAAGCACTCCGTCACCAGCAATGAGCGCTGGAGGCGGCTGTGATTGGGTCGTAGGAACCCGAGTGTCAAGTTGATTGACGAGGATTTCAAAAAGTCGGCGCTGGCGGGACGGCGAGCGCAGGACGCCCCTTGCGTTTTCCAGCAATGATGGCGGCAACGGCGAGCACAAGCGCCAGTGCGTTGCCCCACTTTGCATACGGAGTAAGCCCGCTGTACCCCTGAGCCTCGACCTTCAACGCGCCGGAGGTAAATGGCGGCAATTGCGCCGCCACCTTGCCGTTGGGCAGAACCATCGCGGTCATGCCGGTATTGGTCGCCCGCAGCATCACGCGGCCGGTTTCCAGCGCCCGTATTTGGGCGATCTGTAGGTGTTGCGGCTGCGCCAGCGAATCGCCGAACCAGGCGGTATTCGACATATTTAAAAGTATCGTGGCGCCGTTCTCGCCGTGCAGCGCCGCCAGCAGTTCTTCGCCGAATAAATCCTCATAGCAGATGTTGGGCATGATTTTCTGGTCGGCGATGCGCAGCGGCGCTTGCTGCGCGGCGCCCGGGGTGAAGCCTGACATGGGTATTCGCAGCAGTTTCAGGAACCAGTCGAAACCCGGCGGCGGGTATTCGCCGAAGGGGACAAGGTGGCGTTTGGCGTAGGCTTGTACAGTGAGTTGCGGCGATACAGCAACGGCGCCATTGGCGTAACCGCCGTCGCGGGTTTCGATGGCGACACCGATCAATGCGTCACCGTGACGTGTCAATGCGCGCAGGATGTCGCGTGGCACTTCGCTAAAAAATGTCGGCAGCGCTGTCTCGGGCAGTACGGTGAGAGATGAACCCTGCGCCGTGCTGAGTGCAACGTAACGGTCGATCGAATCGACAACGCGTTGCGGATCCCACTTCGTGCCCTGAGCAACGTTGCCTTGCAACAGGCTGACCGAGAGTGGTTTACCGACCGGTGCGGTCCAGTCCATGCGGAGCAACAGTTCGCCGCAGGTGAGTATGGCAATGACTGATGCGACCAATTGCCACTGCCGCGACGAGCGCCAAACGCTGGTTGTCACCAGTGCAAGCAGCGCCGCAACCAAGGCAACTAGCCCGCCGACGCCATACACGCCGAGCACTGCAGCGTATCCGGCCATTGGGCTGGGCGGGCTTTGGCTGTAGCCGATGGCGAGCCACGGAAAGCCAGTGAACAATGTTCCGCGTAGCCACTCCGCCAACACCCAGATAGCGGCGAAGAGCAGCGCGTCGCGGGTGGTCGGCGTGTTGTCGCGACTCTGCAAGCGAAAGAAAAAAGCGCCGGCAAGCGCCGGGTAGAGGGCCAGGTAGAGGCAGAACACTATCGTGGCGATGCCCGCCAACGGTGCGGCGAGGCCTGAGAATTGCGACAGACTGACGTAGATCCAGGACACACCGATGCCGAAACAACCAAGCCCCCAGGCCAAACCCACTGCGGCGGCATGCCTCGCCGACGGAGCGCGATGCCACAACAAAAATAGGCCGGCCAGTGAAAAAGTCGGCGCTGGCGAGACGGCGAGCGGGGCAAAGCCGATGACGCTGAAGGCGCCCAGCGCCAGCGCAGCCATCAGTTTGAGGGAGTTCGAACGATTCACGCGCCGACTTCGGGATAACGCCTGCGCTGGTGGATGCAGCGGTAGATGATGCAATGGCCACTCACTGGCTGGCGGACGAAAATCAATGTGAAAGGAGTTCGCGTGCCAACAACCAGTTCGCGTGTTCCCGCTACAACCCCCGGACGCCCGGAAATCGAAATAGGTGTGGAAATCAGGCTGCGGGCGGCCCGTTCAATTTCGCGCCGCATTCGACGTGCGGCGACGGGGCTGCGTTCGTGATACCAGCGCAGTGATTCGGCCAGTTCAACAATCGCCGCCTCGTGCCATTCAAGCCGCTTGCTTTGACGCCCCATTAGCGCAGAGCTCGTCCAATTGCCGCATGGCCTGCGAATGCTCGAGCAGCTTCCCCGATTTCATGCGTGCTCGCACCGCCATGATCGTGCGTTCAGTCTCGACAAAGCCGTCGCGCAGCACATGCCTGAGCAATGCGCGAGGCGTCCGCCCGGCCGCTTGTGCCAGCCGTTCGAGGCGCTTCTTGTCGGATTGTGACAGGGCATAACTATTCATGGCTGATCTCCGTTCGAAGTATCGACAATGCACCGTGAATTATAGGAGCCAGAGGGTCAGTCAGCGGACGAATTGTCTGCGTTGTCCGCAAGCGGCAGGTCTTTTTGCGGATCCACCAGCAGAGTGTGCACGCGCCGGCTGTCGCTCCTCAGCACCTGGATGCGCAGGCCGCCGAGCGTGACGACTTCATTGCGTTTGGGCAGCCGGCCGAGCTCGTGGATGACCAGCCCGCCGACCGTATCGCAGTGCTCATCGCTCAGCGTGGTTGAAAACGCTTCGTTGAAATCAGCGATTTCGGTCGCCGCCTTGACGCGGAAACGTCCGGTATTGTCCACGACGATATTGGCTTCGGTTTCATCGAAATCAAATTCATCCTCGATGTCGCCAACGATTTGTTCCAGCACGTCTTCAATCGTCACCAGGCCGGCGACACCGCCGTATTCATCGACGACAATGGCCATGTGATTGCGGCTGGCGCGAAATTCCCGCAGCAGCACGTTGAGCCGCTTGGCTTCCGGGACAAAAACCGCCGGACGGAGCGCATCGCGCAGATCAAACTCTTTGCCGGCGACGTAGCGCAACAGGTCTTTGGCCAGCAGGATGCCGAGCACATCGTCCTTGCTTTCGCCCACAGCCGGAAAGCGCGAGTGCGTGGCGTCAATCACGGTGGCAACAATCTTGTCCAGCGGGTCATTGATGTGAATGACGTCGACCTGGGCACGCGGCACCATGATGTCGCGTACGGCAAGGTCTGAAACCGCCAGTGCGCCCTCGATGATGGAGAGCGCGTCGGCGTCCATCAGCTGATGTTCGAAGGCGCTGCGCAGGATCACGATGAGCTGTTCGCGGTCCTTGGGCTCGCGCAGCAGCAGCGCGGTGATGCGTTCTATAAAGCTGGGATGGATTTGCGGGGAAGGGTCCATTGTTAACGATAGGGGTTGGAGAATTTCAGGCCGGCGAGAATTTCGCA
>CAZAGR010000331.1:0-3263 GCA_964484585.1 uncultured Propionivibrio sp.
CCCCCAATCGCCGCATAGTCCCAACGGCCTTCAAAGCCGATTTCGCCCAGTGTGGCGTAGCCCAACGCGACGCCACAGCCCAGTCCGAGGTTGAATCCGAGCTTGGTCCATTCTTCACTGAGGCCAACGAAGGCTTCTTGCATTTCAAGTGCCATCAACACCGCCTGCTCGGCATGGTTCTCCATTGGCACCGGGTCATTAAAGAACACCATCACTGAGTCGCCGGCAAAACGTTCGAGCGTGCCGTTGTGTTCCATCACGATGCGACCCATCGTGGCGTGGAAAGCGCGCAGCATTTCCATCACTTCTTCGGGTTCGGCTTTATCGGTAAAAGCGGTGAAGCCACGCAGGTCGATGAACACAACGCTGACTTCGCGGCGGTGGGTTTTGAGTGCTTCCTCGCCACCGGCAACGATGACATCGGCGAGTTGAGGAGAGAAGAAGCGTTTCAAACGGCCGAGTTGATCAATCTGCTGGACCTGTTCCTGCACGCGATGTTCGAGGGTGTGATTCCATTCATCGAGCTGAGCAGCTTGCGCTTGGACTTCGGCGGTGCGCTCGGCGACCTTCCCTTCGAGTTCGCGTTCGGATTGCTGCAAGCCCTCGACCAGTGCAGCTTGGGCGCGAGCTTTGTCCTTTCGTTCTTGATTGAAACGATCGGCGAGAGCAAACGACATGACGATCAGTTCAAAGGCGCTGGTCCAAATCATTGTTATTGGGGCGTTGGGCGCGCTATTGAGTGCAGCATTACCTGAGTCTATTCCCGCAAAAAAAAAGGGCAGCCAGGCAACAACGACGAATCTGGCAGAACGGTCACCAGCCCACGCCCTCACGATCACACCACAAAACAGGGCGACAGAAACGGACAAGCAAGCAAGAAGGCTAGGCAAGATTCCTAATCGATTCAGCCACGCAAAGTCGGTCAGATTCAGCGCTATGACAATAACGCGAGAACCCATGGTGCCTATCGCGAGCAACATCAACACTGTGACAAGCACGTGAAGGCGCGGCAAATAGCGACGAAAATCAAGGAAGTGGCGAATAAAAATCATTGGCATGATCGCCACCGCCAGAACGGAAGCCAAATGCACACCTCGCTCGAACCTCGGCGAATCGGGCCACAAATATTCAAATGCCGAACCGGTGCCGCCAGCGATGGAGCTAACTGCCCATACGGTGGAGAGCAAGGACAATACGTAAAGCAGGTAGTTTCGTTCGCGTGTGTAGAAATACAGCATCAGGTTGAACAACCCCAGCGCGGCAGCGCTCCCAATGTAGATAGACCATCGTATCTTTTCGTTCGTTGCGTGCGTGCGATAGGCATCCGGCTGCCATAACTTCGGCTCGGTACCGATGTTCTTTAGGCCATAACCTCGGATACGAAGATAAATTTCAGTCTGCCGGTTGGGCGACATACTGATCGGAAACGTGTGTGTCACAGTCGGCAGCGGGCGATCAAAAAATGAATAGAGCGCGCCGGAAGACTGTCGCTGGTAAGTGCCAGCCTGATCCGGTGCAAACAGGTCGATTTCGCTGAGCGCACGACTATCGCTATCCAGCCACCATGTACTGACACCTTGTGCCTGACTTTCAAGGGTAAGGCGCATCCAGAACGCTGATGGCGACAGCGACTTGGGAGGCGCAGCATGCTGAAAACGGGCGGCGTTTTCTAACCGCCGAACATCTTCAAGCGTCAGCTTGCCTTCGGGGTCCTCCAGCACCCATGTGGCAGCGGACAAATCTATTGATTGAGCATCCGCGTTGATAACGACTGGAACAACATCTGCATACACCGGCACGGTGGCGAGCAGGCAACACCACGCCACAAGACGCGCAAGAACGGTGACAGCGCGTGCAGGCATCACTGTGCCTTAGCCGGAGCCGGTTGCGCAGGGGCGTACGTTGCACTCATATCGAAGTCAAAACTTCAGTTTCATTCCGCATGAGGTGGAATCATAACGCGGCGCTGCCCAAACTCAGTCTGCAATGATTACCGCAACGGACACCACGACCGTAAAGTTATTCAGGCACCGAGCGTCGGTTGATGGCCGATCGCGGGTATTCAGATTGACGAAATCATCGCCGCTTTGCCGTCATTGTATCGTGACTCCGTATGTCTGGTATGGAGCGGGCAGTTCGAGAAACCGGAGACCCGCTTGCAGCCTGGAAGAGACATCGGACTGAGAAACCTTGAAATCTTCGTGCAAGGGCCGTTGTGGGTCGCTATGTAAAGCTTTACATAGCGACCCAAACCCGCCGGTCAGGAAAAATGGATGCGGATCTTCGTCGCGAACCCCGGAAAGTGAAAAGCTGTCATTCGTTATGTTTCGGTGATGTTTCTGTGACGTTTTGGCCTGGCGGTCGGCTACGCAGCCCGCAACGGAGATCGAGTTGATCAGCGTATCGTCTGGTGATGTGTGATTGTCGTCCTCCCGCCACGGGAGATTCTTGCGCGTCCGGGGCTGATAGTGCCGAATTGACCAACCGAAAAAAAGCCGCCCCTACGCTGCTGATCTGCGGGAATACTTCGTGAACTCTCTGTGGGTTAGCGCAAAATACTTGCGTTGACCCAGGCGCACGGGCAAGGGATACTCCGCTTCACTTGATTGAAAGGTCTATCCTTTTTGACGATCTGCGAAGACGGTCAGGATGTGTTGCTTCGGGCAAAGTGCAGCGCAAAGACCATCTGGCCTCATGTGTCAATACCCGGATACTGAAGGAAATCAGGTGTCGCGCGAACTGTCGTTTTGCTTAGGCGACAGAATAATTGAATATTGTTTTAATCGATAAGGACTGGCTCCATGACCGAAAAATCTCTGTATGACCGCTTGGGCGGCTATGACGCTATCACTGCTGTGGTCAATAATTTGTTACCGCGCCTGCAAGCCGATGCCCAACTGGGGCGGTTTTGGCAGAATCGGGGTGACGATGGTATCCAGCGCGAAAAACAATTACTGATTGACTACTTGTGCGCCAACTCGGGCGGGCCCATTTATTACACCGGTCGCGACATGAAGGTTTCGCACAAGGGAATGAAGATCAGTGAAAGTGACTGGACTGCATTTTTGGGCCATGCTGGAGCAACATTTGCATTCATGAATGTTCCCAAGCATGAAACGGACGACGTTGTCGCTTTTGTGCTGAGTCTCAAGGGGGACATGGTTGAGGCCTGACCCAAGACGCCACATCGGCAAAACACCCCAGCCTGCGCCTCTCGCCCGCTCGCGGGCCACCTCCTACGCGATGCGCAGTTTATGCGGGTA
>CAZAGR010000332.1:0-3260 GCA_964484585.1 uncultured Propionivibrio sp.
GTGCTGATCATGCTCTCGCTAGCATGGCTGTGGCGGTTATTGGGGCAGATTTGATTTTGAACCGTGCCTTCTCGATGGAGAGTCGTACCCGGACAATGGTGTCTACTATGGACACCAACGGCGACGATTGGCGTACCCGCCGGGGCAGATTAACTGCATCCCTCGTTAGTGTCTGTATTTGTGTAGCCCGCATGGGCCAGCGTGTATCCTGTCGGCAGTGTGCGGTACTGGTAATGAATTTCAACAACCCTGTGGGTGAGGAGCGGCAATGAGGCGATCGATTATGGCGTTGATGGTGGCGTGCGGCATGTTGGCGGCATGCAGCTCGACGGGTGGCTCCCGGGTAGATGATGGCCTGAAGGCGGCAATTGCGGGGGCGCACCGAAGCCCAGCAAATGTGGCCCGTGACAGCGCCCGGCACCCCTACGAAACCTTGAGTTTTTTCGGTATTCGACCAGATATGACGGTGGTCGAACTGGTGCCCGGGGGTGGCTGGTATACCGAAATACTTGCGCCTTATTTGCGCGATGGCGGTCAATTGATTGCGGCGGGTTTTGATCCGGCCTCAGCAACTGCCTACAACAGCAGAAACGGACTGAGGTTGAAGCAGAAATTCGATGAAAATCCCGCGATTTACGGCAAAGTTAAGACGTCGATTTTTGAGCCGCCGGAAAGACTCGATATTGCAGCCGCCGGTTCGGCCGATCTTGTGCTGACCTTTCGCAATGTCCATAACTGGGTGGCGAAGGGCGACCCGGCGGTCAAGGCGGTTTTCAGGCAGGTATTTGATACCTTGAAACCGGGCGGGGTATTCGGCGTGGTTGATCATCGACTGCCGATCGGCAAGACGCAGGATGCAAAAGCCAGTTCAGGTTACGTTCACGAGACTTATGTTATTGCGATGGCCGAGTCGGCAGGCTTCAAGCTTGCCGCAAGATCAGAGGTCAACGCCAATCCCAAGGACACTGCGGACTACCCGGACGGTGTATGGACTTTGCCGCCGAATTTCAGCCAGAAAGACCGAAATCGAGCGACCTACGAAGCGATTGGCGAGAGTGATCGTTTTACGCTCAAATTTGTCAAGCCCTGACGGCCAAGCTGGATTTGGGATCGCTGTCGCGCAAGGTCTTTTTATTGATCCAAGACAATTCACAATGCGTGTCGGGTGATTGAAAATACCAGCTTGGCATTCATCGCTGCAACTTTCAAGTCGTTAAAGCCGCTCCTCATGCTCACTGCCCATCGACACCAAGTCGCCACCTGGCTGTTTATTTGTTGCACTATGGTTTTCGCCACGTTGGTCGTCGGCGGAGTCACGCGTCTCACACACTCCGGGCTTTCCATTGTCGAATGGCAGCCGATTGTAGGTACCATTCCGCCGCTCAATCAGTCCGAATGGGATGCGACATTCGACAAATATAAGCAAACGCCCGAGTACCAGAAAGTGAATCACCAGATGTCACTTGATGAGTTCAAAGGCATCTTTTATTGGGAATACTGGCACCGCATTCTTGGCCGGATCATCGGTCTGGTTTTTCTTTTGCCATTTCTTTATTTTTTGGCCAAACGCGCAATCGATCGGCCCTTGGCGTTCAAACTCGGCGGCATCTTTCTGCTTGGCGGAATGCAGGGTGCGATGGGGTGGTACATGGTGAAAAGTGGTCTTGTTGATGACCCACGCGTCAGCCAATACCGTTTGACCGCGCACTTGTCTTTGGCATTTCTGATTTTCGTGGCACAGATGTGGGTTGCTCTCGGATTGCTCAAGACGCGCTCGCGCGGGCCTTTCGATTCCCGTACCAAGACACTGCAAAAGATCGGCCTCGGCCTGGTCATTTGGATTGCTTACATGATCGTCACTGGCGGTTTCGTCGCCGGCATTCGTGCCGGCAAGGCATACAACACCTTCCCGCTGATGAATGGCAACTTCATACCACCCGAAATATTCATGCTGGAGCCGTGGTATTTGAACTTCTTCAACAACATGGCGACGGTGCAATTTGATCACCGACTCGGTGCCTGGGCTCTGGCATTTCTCGTGCCCTGGTTCTGGTTGCGAATACGCGCCGCAGCGCGCACTGACGCAATTTCAGCGCGCATATTGTTGTCAGCCAATATCCTCCTTGTCGCGCTCGCCGCCCAAATTAGTCTGGGAATTGCAACTGTTTTGCAGGCCGTTCCGGTTGCGCTCGGAGCCGCTCATCAGGCCGGTGCCATGGTTCTGTTGGCGGTCCTGCTTTGGGTGAATCACGAACTGCGTGTAGCGCCTGCCCGCCTTCCCGATGCATGAGGCCATCACCGGCGTCGTTCTTGCCGGCGGGCTAGGTCGGCGAATGGGCGGTGTCGACAAGGGTTTGCAGGCGTTGCGCGGCGTGCCGTTGCTGCAGCACGTACTTGATCGGCTGCGGCCGCAGGTTGACGCAGTGATCATTAATGCCAACCGAAATCTTGATCGCTACCGCATGTTCGGTCATCTCGTCTTGCCCGATCTGATCCCGGACTTTGCCGGTCCGCTGGCGGGGTTGCACGCGGGGCTGAGTCGCGCAACCACTCCACTGGTGCTCACCGTACCCTGCGACTCGCCTTATTTCCCGATTGATCTCGTGGCGCGTCTTGAAATGGCAATGCAAATGCACGGTAGCGTGCTGGCATTTGCCCGCACGGGGGAGCAACGTCATCCGGTTTTCTGCTTGGCGCGCCATAGCGCATTGCCTCAACTAGCCGACTATCTTGAGAGCGGTGGTCGTCGCATGGATGGCTGGGTTGGTTCGCTTGCGTTCAGTGAAGTGGATTTCGTCGGCGACGCGTTTGCGTTCACTAACATCAATACCCTGGATGATCTGGCGAGCGGTAACGTCTCGCCAACAAGCGTCTAATGGACCGGGTTTGATGGTCGGAGTTTGATGACCTGACTTTGATGGCCTGACTTTGATGGCCATCGGCTGGCCCGTAAGTGTCGAATCGACCACTCACTGCAACATTCCGGCCGAGCCGGGTCGTTGACGGGCGAAAGTTATCGGTTACCAAATGTCGCGATATCCCCGGTGGTTCGTCCCCAAAGTTCAAGTGGTACTCCGACCGTCAGCCCCAGTGCTTCCTTGACCTTCGCTGCGGTAATCGGTTGCTTGAATGAAATGCTGTGGACAAATCGTTGCCCAGCCAAACGATACAACCAACTTCGGCGACGTACGATCATCACATTCTCCTTCTGGTGTAGTGCCAGTAAAGTCTCTAACGTCACATTGGGAATAATGTTTAGT
>CAZAGR010000333.1:0-3231 GCA_964484585.1 uncultured Propionivibrio sp.
TCAACAAGCTTTCCGGGGTATCTCCACCGCCGGGCGACGTGACCGCCACGCCAATGCTGGCGGTCAGGCAGCCAAAGGGTGCGAGTTCGTGCGGTACGCCCATCGCGTGCAAGGCTTCGCACACTTTTTTGGCGATACTCAAGGCGTTGTCACCATCGGTCACCGGCGTGATGAGGGCAAACTCTTCGCCGCCATAGCGTGCCACCAGATCCCCGGTGCGACACACCGTGGCTGCCAAAACTCTGGCGATTTGCCGCAGGCATTCGTCACCGCCCTGATGGCCGTAGTGATCGTTGTATTTCTTGAACCAATCCACATCCAATAGCCCGAGTGCCAAGGGCTGCCCAGTACGTGCCGCGCGCGTCAATTCGCTGGCCAAAACTTGGTCAAAACGGCGCCGGTTGGCAATCTCGGTTAAACCATCGGTGGCGCTGATTGCTTGGAGTTTGGCATTGAGAATTTGCAGTTCTTCGGTCCTCTCAGTGACGCGGGCTTCCAATAGTTGTTCCGATGTTTGCAGGGTGTCGACCACGCGCTGCTGTGCCTTTTCCTTTTCGGCACGAAGGACATGGAAACGATCGGCAAGGGCGAATGCCAGCAGGATCATTTCAACGGCTGAGCCGATTTGTATTCCGTTGATGGTGAACCAGTTGGACGGAATAAATCCGAACATGCGCAGCGAATTAGCCACCGACCCGATAAGAATCATGACGAACGCTGCGGCAAATATGAATGCGCTTCGCTGCCCTTTCATCGCGCCAAGCACCGAACATATGAGCAAGAGCAAGGAGGTCGCGGCAATGGTGGCGGCTGATAATTTGGAGGTATAGGCAAAAAAGCTGGTGGCCGCGATCAATGCATTCAGTGCGAGAGCTGCGACGAGCACCTTGTCCATGCGCGGAATTAACCGCTCAGTGCCCACCATGTGCCGCGTAAAGACTATCAGCCAAACCAGCGCCACATGTCCCGACACCGCGAACGAAATGGTCGTCCACGTCGGTGTCGCATCCCAAAGAAACTGCATGCCGATCCCTGTCGACGCGGCTAGGCCTAGCGCAATGCTGGCGATGAACAAAAGATAGAAAAGATAGCCGCGCTCTTTCAACGAAATCCCGAGCAAGACGTTGAACAGCACCATGGCGGCGAACATCCCGAAATAAGCGGACTGATTCATGTAATCGGCGAGTTCGTGGGCATGAAACGGCTCGCGATTCCAAAGCTGGGCGGGAATCTCAAGTGCGGTCGGAGATTTGAGGCGCAAAAAGATCGTCTGTTCAGACGTCGCCGCCGTGGCGAGCGGGAAAACAAAATAGCGATTCGCGTAGGCGCGGTCAGCAAAGGGCCGGGCATAACCGGTGTTGACGACGTGCGTCGCCATCCCGGGGTTCAATCGATAGAAATCCACCTCCGCAATTCGGGGATGGAAGATCGCCAGCAGTGGTTCCACGCCCTGACGGCCCGTGTTTTTCAGCTGCAAGCGCAACCAATAGGCAGACGGCGTGATGCCGTAATTGAGTGTCGCCAATGAAGCGTCAGCAGGTTTGAAGCGCGGCGCGATGTTACTTTGCTGCACGTCGGCCAAGGTCAAACTGGCGGTAGTATCTTCCAGAACTGAGAAATATCCGGTCAGCGACAGAGGTTCATTCCCGACCTGGCTGACGTCCAGCACCTTGTCGGTGGCGAACGCGTTGGTCGCGAGCAGGGATGCTCCAGCCAATAGCAGGCAGGTCAGGCAGACCAAGTACCTGAATAAGTAAACCTTGCTCATGAATTGGAGAAGCTCCACCCGTTGAATTCGCATTTAACAACGGGAAATTAAAATATTGCAAGTCACTTATAGCGGTGACGCAAAGTTGAGACCACTGTCAGTGCGGTAGCTGGCCTGCGGAGAAGTTAATTGCGGACATGGCAACATCCAGTTTGCAATTGTCCTTGTTTGATGGCTGAATAAGTGGAGGATGATTTTCAATAACTCATTTAGGAGAGTTTCCACGCTATGAAACTGATCGACGCAATTCAAATAGTACAGGTCAGCATTGATCACGCGCAGCATCTTGGCGTACATGTATCGGTGGCGGTTGTCGACTCTGGCGGTCACTTGATATGTTTTAACCGAATGGATGGGGCTGCACCATCGACCGCTGAGGTGGCGAAAGCGAAAGCACAGTGTTCGGTGGGGTTTAACCGGCCAACAAGTGCATTTTCTGATCGCGTAACAAATGGGGAACTCGGGGTGCTGACCCTGCCAGGGGTAGTTGCGCTAGCTGGCGGTGTTCCTATTAGCGTCGACAGGAAAACAACCGGTGCTGTCGGGGTATCGGGAACGACGCCAGCGCTGGATGAAGAAATAGCTTTGGCTGGCGCGAACCATAAAATTTGAGGCGTACTCCGGCGCTGATCCGCCGCCGTGTCACTGACGCCGACTTCGGTAACCGTTACTGGTGGGACTGAATTGGCGTTGTTTCGACCGGCGGCGAACTAAATGTCTCAGAAAAAAAAGGCACGTTCAGCCTGCGAGCATTGCAAATGCATAAATGCCAATATAAGTTTTTGCTGTAGTTGAGATCGATGTGGGCTATGTGAGGTGAGGCGATCCATAGTTTCGGTAGCGCCAACGCAAGATCGTCAAAGTCTGCGATAGAACAAACGCAATTTCGCGCCATTAAACTTTTCGGGTGACAGGAGTCGAGTAGCACCATGAAGGAGGGCGGAGTCTCCGACTATCGCAACAGCAGGACTAAAATATTGGATTGATCATTGCGCCGCCAGCGAAGCAGCTAAGCGCTGTGCGCTTGAATCTCCTGCCTTCTTTGCTGTTCCACCTGACTTTATGGCTGCAACTCCCGCTGTCCAACCCTCTGGTCTGATCGCTCTGACATGGCCTTTGTTGGCGGAACTCGTCCTCGGCCTGCTGGTTGGATTGGCCGGACTGTGGCTTGCTTCGCAGGTGTCGGATGCCGCATCGGCCGCATTCGCGCTGTCCAACCATGTGCAGGCGTCGTTCTTCCTGCTGTTTCGCATTATCAGCATGGGGGTGAGCGTGGTCATCACGCAGAATCTGGGCGCGGGCAAACGCACCGGTGCCGATGAGGCGGCACTGGCCTCGCTGGGTGCCAGTACCTGGCTCGGTCTTGGCGCCGGCGTAGTGGTTGCCGTATTGGCAGGGCCGCTGCTGCGAGCCTTGAATGCGCCACAGGAGGTGCTGCCCCTAGCGGAACCCTACCTGCGGGT
>CAZAGR010000334.1:0-1203 GCA_964484585.1 uncultured Propionivibrio sp.
GTTGCCGAGACCAAGAACGGCGGTGCCATGGGTAATGACGCCCACCAGATTGGCGCGTGCGGTCAGCCGACTGGCCGCATTGGGGTCGGCGACGATGGCGTTGCAAGCGGCGGCCACGCCCGGGGAATAGGCAAGTGCCAGATCGCGCTGATTGGTCAGTCCCTTGGTTGGCACCACCGCGATCTTGCCGGGAGTTGGCCATTCGTGATATTCGAGTGCGGCGGCGGCAAGATTCTGTTCTTCAGTTGTCATGGCGACGAAAAGGTATTGATCAGTGTGACACCCATGATAGACCTCGTTGACTTGATTCCGGCGAGACACAAAAAGTGCCGCGTCACTCTTGATGCGGCAGCGCAGCATTCACTGTGGCAAAATTCGCGCTTCGATAATGCAGAGGTTCATCATGAAACGCGTGGTTTTCAATCAAAAGGGCGGCGTCGGCAAGAGCACCATTACCTGTAATCTGGCGGCCGTCGCAGCTTCTCGCGGTGCACGCACGCTGGTGATCGACTTGGATGCGCAGGCAAATTCCACCCGCTACTTGCTTGGCGACGCTACCGATAGCTTGCGCCATACGGCCGCCGATTTTTTTGACCAGATGCTGAATTTTCGTCTGCGCCCAAGCGCCACAGAAGAGTTCATCACGCAGTCGAGTTGTGACGAAAACCTGTTTGTCCTGCCAAGTTCTCCTGCATTGGATGACATGCAGAGCAAACTCGAAGCGCGCTACAAGATCTACAAATTGAAGGAAGCGCTCGACGCACTGGAGGGTTTTGATCAGATCTGGATCGACACGCCGCCCGCACTGAACTACTACACCCGCTCAGCCTTGATCGCCGCTGATTCCTGCCTGATCCCATTCGACTGCGACGATTTTTCCCGTCGTGCCTTGTACACGCTGATGGAGAACGTCGCCGAAATTCGCGCCGATCACAACGCCAAACTGGAAGTCGAAGGCATCGTGATCAACCAGTTTCAAGCCCGCGCCAGTCTGCCCGCACAGGTGGTGCAAGAGCTGCGTGACGAAGGCCTGCCGGTGCTCAATGCGATGCTGTCCTCCTCGGTCAAGATCAAGGAATCGCACCAGCAGGCGTTACCAATGATTCATCTTGATGCGCGTCACAAACTCTCGCTGGAATTCATCGCGCTGCACGACGAGATCGAAGCCGCGAGAGGCTCACGTCACCGAGCGAAGTCGAAGGC
>CAZAGR010000334.1:1303-3224 GCA_964484585.1 uncultured Propionivibrio sp.
ACGAAAGCGCGCGTAGTTGAATTGCCGTATCGCTATCGCCGACTTTTCGTTCCGTTAGGCAGCCCACTTTAGCCCGTTTATGCGCATCGACCTCGACGATCCAGCCCGGCCAGACGTGTTTGCGCTGCTCGAAGAGCATCTTCGGAGCATGCACGAACTCTCGCCACCCGAGAGCGTTCATGCACTTGACGTCAGTCGCCTGCAGAGCTACGACATTACATTCTGGACTGTCCGCGACGAAAACACCCTGCTGGGTTGCGGCGCGCTGAAGGAACTGGACCCCAAGCATGGCGAGGTCAAGTCCATGCGCACCCCCGCCACACTTCGGCGCCGGGGTGCCGGACGCACGGTTCTCACTCACATCGTTCAAACAGCTCGCGCCCGCGGTTACCGACGTCTGAGCCTCGAAACCGGCTCCATGGATGCATTTATGCCAGCCCAGAGCTTGTACCAGAGCTTCGGCTTCACCTACTGTGGGCCGTTTGCCGACTACAACCAGGACCCCAACAGTGTTTTCATGACGCTCGAACTCTAAAGCCCGTTCTGCCTAAGCGTTGCTCGAACAGACACCCGACAGCCCAGATCAAACCTTAGCCGGCAAATTTTTCGTACAACTGGGCCAGCCAGCAGATTGAAATTCCGACCTGCCCAAGGAAAAACGCAAACCGCAGATTGACCGCCATCACGCTGGTGGATGCCAGGTGCACCGACGATTGGCCCACGCGGCAGGCCAAAGCGATCAGCGCCAGCGGATTGGTGATCACCGTTGACCCGGTAGCCAATGCCAGCAACAGCGGGCCTGCAAAGAAGGGAAAACTCTCATAGCAATTGGCGTGCGCGCGGACCAGGCGCCCGACGAACGGTGTCATGTCGGAACCATCCGGTTTGAAACTGTTGGGTTTGCGTTTGGCCGTCAACACGGAGGCGACACGAACCCCGCCCAGCGTCATCAGCAAAAGTAAAAACCAGGCAACATATCCAGTCAGGGCGAGTGCGCTTGCATTCATTGGTGTCTCCGAAGCTATTTGGAAGCGCCGCATCATAGCGCAGTGAACCACCTTCAGCTCAGATCGCTTCCAGCTTTCCCGCCGACAGCGCCAGCCATTTGAGTCCAAGCGACCCGAAGTTGACATGCACGCGAGCATCGCTACCACCTCCTTCGGCATTGATGATGACACCAAGGCCGAATTTCGGGTGCGAGACATTCTGGCCGATGCGAAAACCGCCGAGGCTGTTTGAATCGCGACGCGCGGATGCGCCATCAAAACGATTGGCACTCATTGAAAAAATCGGCGCTGGCGGGACGGCGTGCCCGCTCTTGCCCGCGCGCGGCGTCAGCCACTTGAGCAAGGGCTCAGGAACCTCGTCAAGGAAGCGCGAGGGCAAGTTGTAACGTGTCTGCCCGTGCAACATGCGCGTCTGCGCAAAACACAAGTAAAGCCGTTGCCTCGCCCGCGTCACGGCGACGTACATCAGACGTCGTTCCTCTTCCAGCCCCTTCTCTTCGGCCATCGCGTTCTCGTGCGGAAACAGACCTTCCTCAAGTCCGCTGATGAAAACGACATTGAATTCCAAACCCTTGGCTGAATGAACAGTCATGAGTTGCAACGCGTCGTCGCCTTCTCCCGCCTGATGCTCTCCCGCTTCGAGCGGCGCATGAGCGAGAAACGAAATCAGGTCGCCGGACAATTCGCCTTCCTCACCAACCACGCCTTCTTCGGCAACGAAACCGGCCGCTGCATTAAGCAATTCGTCGAGATTGGCGAGACGGTCCTGGCCCTCTTTGTCGTTGCGATAAAACTCGCGCAGACCCGAGAGATCGAGCACATGTTCGACGAGCTCAGGCAAAGGCAGATGCGCGGCTTCGCGTAAACGCGAAAGCAGCTGCGCAAAACCCGCCAACGATATCCCTGCCTTGCCT
>CAZAGR010000335.1:0-3222 GCA_964484585.1 uncultured Propionivibrio sp.
GGACAGCATTTTCGGAAAATGGGGCAAAGGTGGAGCGTGAGGCGAATGCGGACTGGCAGACTGCGCTGAATCCCGAGTTAGTGTCTGTTCTAATGGTTGATCCACAGCGAATGTCATTATTTACCCTGTACCGCTACGTCGCGTTTCTGGGCATGAACCAACAGAAATCAGGTTTGTACGAGATTGCTTTGTGGAAAAAACTGATTTATCCGCTCGCCACGTTGGTGATGATGATTTTGGCATTGCCATTTGCCTACATGCAAGACCGGATGGGCGCCGTCAGCGTCCGTGTATTCGCCGGAATAATGCTGGGTATAGGATTTCATTTATTAAATGGTCTTTTTTCCAGCTTGGGGGTCATCAATAGCTGGACACCCTTTTATGCCGCGATCACGCCCAGCATCATTTTTCTCCTGACTGCCGGCGTATTGCTGTGGTGGATAGAGCGTCGTTAACGAGGGAGGACCGGATGCACGTTCCGGCGATCCTGTCATGCAGAAACTGACGATCCCGATCGAACAGCGCCCACCAAACACCGATCCCGTAAATCAACGTGCTTGGCCACATCAATACATAGCGCACTATCAGTTTGTTCAGCGTCGGTGGATTCCCATCCGCTCCGACCAGCCGGATTTTCCAGGTTTGCATGGCTAGAGTTTGTCCGCCGTGTGTCCAAAACCAAAGAAAGTAAATACCGGTGACGAGAAACAGGTGGACCCACATCCATATTCCAGGGACGACAATTCCTGCGCCAAGTCCAAGTGCAAGATGGGGAAGCATGAATACGAGAGAAAGTACGCCAAGCAGGAGCAAGCTCTCATAAGTCATACTGGCAAGCCGCCGCCGAATTCCTGGAATTTGAGAGGATAGACCCATGTGATCAGTGGGTTCCGTCAGGAACCGGGTTGCTGCTTTCCTGCGGTGAAGAATTCTTGGGAATGACGGGTGTAAGTAACGGCGATGGCTTTTGGCCGGGTTGTTGGAGTGGTCGCGGTGGAGCAGCGGGAGCGGCAGTTTTGACGCTCGGCTTTCGGGCTGCATCTGCCTTTAACTGATGTTTGTCTGAATCAGGCAGCTGTGAATACTCTTCCCATTTTTGCTTAATGGCTTCCTTTTGTTCAGGAGCGACCTGTTTTAACGACTTGTAGTTTGCGCGCGCCGCTTTTCGCTCAGCTCCCGTCAGTTTTGCCCAATCGCGCATCCTTTGCTGGACCCTGACTTGTTCGTCGGCCGACATCGTAGAGTAGCGCTGTGTAATTCCAAGCCACTTCTTGCGCTGAAAATTCTCCAAGCCAGCCCACTCTCCGGCAAGCGGGCTGAGAATCGTTCGTTGGTCTGCGCTCAGCTCGGCCCAGCTGGGCTGATTCAGGGCCGGTACGTCGGCTACGGCAGGGTACGCCCCCGAAGCGAGAATTACTCCAATGCAGATCGCGACGAGCGTTCGAGCCACGTATGAAACCCTTTATCGACGTAAATTTCAGGTGGAAGCTCGTCAGCCAGGATTTCGCTGTCAATTGCTTCATTTTCTTCTGCTTGATCAAATTGTTGCCAGTAATAAGTACCAACGACGCCGAGGCTCAGCGCTATCGCCATTGCGCTCAGTCGCAGGGGATAGGCTGCCATTGAAAGCCCCTGTGAAACAAAGGCGAAATCAAGCTGCAGTCGAGTTTTACGCTGCAGCCCCAGTGCGGCCAATCGGCTTTTTTTGAGCTGCGCAAGCGTCGCATCATCCAGTGAATGTATTCCCTTGTGCAGTTCCAGCCTTATGCGCGATGCCAGTTCAAGCTCGTTTCTGTCTGTCATAGCTCGATTCCTTTCAGTTTCAATGCTGCGGCCAACGTATGCGTGGCGCGCGAACAATGGGTTTTTACGCTGCCTTCGCTACAGCCCATTATCAAGGCTGTCTCGGCCGTATCCAAATCTTCTAAGTAACGCATGAGGAACGCTTCTCGTTGACGCGCTGGTAATTTTGCAACTTCGCGCTCTATGATTACAAGTGTTTGATTTCGTTCAAATTGAGGAAGGGGTTCGCCTAGGCCCTCTACTGTTCGGTCTGTTGGCAGGTAGTCTAGCGGATCAGTTTCGTCGTCAGGTGAGCCAAAGGCTGATAGCAGAGTAGTCCAAACGGAGCGGACTTTCTGGCGCCGAAAGTGGTCGCGGATCAAATTCTGCAATATCCGCTGAAACAGCATCGGTAGTTCGCTAACGGGCCGATCGCCATACTTCTCGGCGAGTCGCAACATGGCGTCCTGGACGACATCCAAGGCCACATCCCTGTCCCGCGTGGCGAATGCCGCCTGTTTGAAAGCCCGTTTTTCGACCTGGGCCAAGAAATCCGACAGTTCAGTTGGGCTGGACAGGGTAAGTTCCGTTTCTTATCAACAGAAAGTTGCCATCTAACGTATTTTCAGTCACTTACGACTTAAAGCGGCATGAAAAAAGGCCAGAAACACGTCCTTCATCGTTAATAAATTAGCGATTGAACCTTGACCAATCCGCGTGCAACAAGTAAGGTTGCGAGTTTACTCAAAAACTAGCAAACAGGAACTTTCATGCAGCTTACCGGCGCAGAAATTGTAATTAGATGCTTGCAGGAAGAAAACGTTGAATACGTTTTCGGCTACCCGGGCGGCTCAGTCCTCTATATTTATGATGAACTGTTCAAGCAGGACAAGTTCAAGCATGTCTTGGTTCGTCATGAGCAGGCCGCAGTTCATGCCGCTGACGCATATTCGCGGTCCTCAAACAAGATCGGTGTTTGCATGGTCACCTCGGGGCCGGGCGTCACTAACGCGGTGACCGGAATCGCGACTGCGTACATGGACTCGAGTCCGCTCGTGATCATCAGCGGCCAGGTTCCCACGCATTACATCGGTGAGGATGCATTTCAGGAGTGCGACACGGTCGGTATCACTCGTCCGTGCGTAAAGCACAATTTTCTTGTCAAGGACGTACGGGATCTGGCGATTACGCTCAAGAAAGCTTTTTATCTTGCCAAGACGGGTCGGCCAGGTCCGGTGTTGGTCGATATTCCAAAGGACATAACGACCCACAAGTGCGAGTTTGAATACCCGAAGTCGATCGAGATGCGATCCTACAATCCGGTAATCAAAGGACATCCAGGGCAGATCAAGAAGGCGGTGCAGATTTTGCTGGATGCGAAACGGCCTCTGATTTATGCGGGCGGCGGTGTCATTTTGTCGAACGCGTCGGCGCGCCTTA
>CAZAGR010000336.1:0-3209 GCA_964484585.1 uncultured Propionivibrio sp.
CGTACCGGCCTGGCAACGCGAGCCGCCCCCCTTTGTCGAAGACCGCTCACCGCTGGTCATCGCGCTGGATTTGGGAGCGACGATGAATGCAGTGGATATCCAACCCTCGCGCCTGATTCGTGCCAAGCAAAAAATCCGCGACTTGATGGCGCTGCGCAAGGGTTCCCGCACTGCCCTGATCGTTTATGCGGGATCGGCACACACGGTATTGCCAATGACCGATGACGCAACGATCCTCGCCAGCTTCGTTGATGTTCTGACCAGCGAGATCATGCCGCGCCCTGGCAAGCAGTCCACGGCGGTGCTGAAACTCGCCGCCGACTTGATTGCCAAGGAAACCGTACCCGGCTCTGTCGTCTTACTGACCGACGGCATCGAAGCACCAATCGCAGACGCGACTCGAGAGCCTTTGGATAATCTGCTGATATGGACGTTCGGCAGCGAATCCGGCGGACCGATTCCCGTTGCCGCCGGGCGCTTTGCCACGGCCAGCGACGGCAGCCGCCAGATCACGCGGCTTGATCGTTCCGCACTGACACGTTTTGCCGAAGCGAACCAAGCCGGCCTGGTTGAGCTCAGCTTTGACAATCAGGACGTCGTCGAAATCCAGCGTCGCGTGCAAAGTCATCTGGTCAGTGCGCTGAGTGACGGCGCTACCGTGCGTTGGATCGATGCGGGCTACTGGCTGTGTTGGCCCATCACGTTGCTCGCTGCGCTGTCGTTTCGCCGTGGCTGGACGGTGCGCTGGTGATCCGATTTTTGCAACCCATTACGCTTCAAAACGCCTTGCACGCGATGCTGGCGGCCCTAGTTTTGGCCATGCTCATCGGCACCCTGCGCGACGAGAGCTTTTGGCACACGCGGAACCAACTCGCTTATCGCGCTTACCAACGCGGCGACTATGCTGAAGCGCTGAACAAATTTCATGACTCATCCTGGAAAGCGGCGGCCTGTTTTCGCTCTGCCGACTATACGTGTGCACTCCAGAACTTTGCCATTACGGAAAGCGCCATTTCCGATTTCAATCTGGGCAACGCCCATGCCCGAGCCGGCGATCTAAAGGCCGCCGCAGAAAGCTATCAAGCGGCGCTCAAGCGGCGGGCGAACTGGACGGAAGCCAGTGAAAACCTGCAGATCGTTTCGGCATTGGTTGTCAACAAGAGCACGTCAAAAGATAAACGCGAACCCGGCGACGAACCTCAAGAAAGACCCGACGGCACGGCGGTCGATGAGAAAGGCAAGCAGGGTAAGCCGGGCGAAGTCAGCATCGAAAAACTCGATCCGAAAGCAATTGATCAGCTCTGGCTGCGCAACGTCAAAACGGATCCCGCAGATTTTCTGCGCCTGCGTTTTGCCGGCGAGACTGCCGCGACCGAAAACAAATCGGATCCGGCGCGATGATCAATCGTTTCTACTCCCTTCTCGTGTTAACTCTTACCCTCGCCGCCGAGGTATGCGCCGCCCCGGGCCAACCCATCGTACGCAGCAAGCTCAGTGCGCGGCAGGTCATGGTCGGGCAGACCGTCACCCTACATGTCGAGGTCCTGGTGCCCAGTTGGTTCACCGACCCGATCGACTACCCGACCAGCATCGAAATACCCGGTACCACCGCGCAACTCAGTGACAAGGGCGCCAACAACCTGAACGAACGCATCGATGGCCTTGGGTATGCGGGGATTACGCGTGACTACATTCTTGTCGCGAGGGAAGCCGGCAGCTTCAACATACCAGCTCTTCCGCTACACGTCAGTTATTCCGTCGACGGCGCGACACAAAAAGTGATCCTTAAAACCCAGCCGCAAGTCCTCACCGCCACGCTTCCTGACGGAGCCGAAGACCTTGGCTACTTTTTTGTCACGCCGACTTACAGCGTTAAACAAACCGTCGATCGTTCACTCGACGGACTTGCGCAAGGCGACGCGATTACGCGCCGCATCATCCAGCGCGCCGAGGGTGTGGCTGCAATGAATCTGCCGGCACTCACGTTTTCTCCGGTCGATGGACTATCCCTCTATCCGGCCGAGGCACGACTCACCGACAGCGGCGGCGAACGCGGCGCAGCCACTGTCGGCGAGCGCACGCAGGAAATCACCTACCTCATGCAAAATCCCGGTTCGTACGAATTGCCCGGACTGAAAGTCGGCTGGTTCAATCCCGCATCCGGGAAAATGCGTTGGTCGACGGTTCCGTCCTTGCGCTTCAAAGTTTCCGCGAACCCTGCTGCCGCGTCGCTGCCTTCGGCCAACGCCGTGCCGCCAGCGCCGACTTTTCGGGAACCGGCGCTTAGACTCAGGCTGATGCAAATGATCAAGGATTGGGGCATCGTAGTGGCACTTCTTGGCTTGACCGCCAGCCTTCTGCAAAAACGCTGGCCGGCGCTAAAGAACGCCTGGCGCACGTGGCGCCAGCAGCGTCGAGATTCCGAGACAGCTGCATTTAGACAATGCTGCCGAAGCCTGCGCGGCGCGTCACCGGCACACGCGTTGAACGCCATCATGCGCTGGATTGCACACGTCGAGGTTCCCCCGGGCCAAGCACCCCTGAGCTATTTCAGTGCAACCTATGGGAATGCCGTTCTATGCAAGTCGGTCACCGACCTTCAGCGCAGCATGTACGCACCGCACCCCGAAACGGAATCATGGGCGCCGAAGCTCCTGATCGCCGCACTGCGCCAGGCGCGCGGGCAATGGCAGCTTGAAATGCGCCCACGGCGCTCGCGGCAACCCGCCTTGGCGATGCTGCCCCCCCTGAACCCACTATAGTCAAACGACCCATGCAAACACACGTGTCGACCTCGCTGTCCATACTTTTCCGCCAATCAGGATTGGTCAGGGAGTTTTGTAGTGCGTGCTGCGTATTGCTCGCAATTTCGCTGACCAGTTCGCTCGCATGGGCAAACGACACACTGCGTATCGGTTCCAAACGCTTTACTGAGTCCTACATTCTGGCGCAGGTGCTGGCGCAAACGGCAGCGCCGCAAGCCGCGGTGGAGGTGCTCCCCGGACTCGGCAACACGGCCATCGTTTATGCGGCGCTGCGTGCCGGAAGTATTGATATGTACCCGGAGTACGCAGGAACCATCACTCAGGAAATACTAAAAGACAGCAAGGCCATATCGCTGGAGCTTATGCGCGAACGACTCAAGCCAATGGGCTTGGGGGTGGATATCAGCTTGGGATTTAACGATGGTTACGCGCTGGCGATGCGCG
>CAZAGR010000337.1:0-3199 GCA_964484585.1 uncultured Propionivibrio sp.
CGAATGTATTCCCTTTGGATACTCACCAACACTTTTTTACAAAATTCAGTCACTTGCTTAAAGTTAGGCCCGCTTGGATAAATGGTTCCATATAGAACATCAATTGTAATTGTAGTTACTTTGTTTTCGATAGCGTGACTATAAAGTGGACCTAATGCCCAGCACTCCCTTAGCCAATTATTTCTACTTATGAAGCTGCTAGCGAAATCATGTGCTACTGATTTTAGTTTTTTAATCTTGGTTTATCTCTCTATTGTTTCTAACATTTGTATCTAAGCCTCAAAGGCCATTTGCTCCGAGGCTCGTATTTTTTGATTGATTTAAAATCAACTCGCGTTGAAGGCCCCATAATAGCAAACCTTTACTAAAAAGTTTGCATTTCGAGAAATGCGCAAAAGAGTCGTCGGGCCTCATATCTACTTTTTAGTTATAGTGTCTAATTGCCTGATTTACAAAGAGAAAACGACTAAATTTTAAGGTGAGCTAGAAATATGAGTCTTGGTAATCATTTTTACAGCTAAAACTCTTGTAGAAATTTGCGACGCCGTGCGCACATGAACATTTAGCAAAGAGTGTCCAATAACCGATATATTCAATTGTAATTCAGCTATTAAGATGCGCATCACTCGACTTGATTGATTTCAGTTTGATTAAATTCATGAGGCATCAACAAGGTGATGATTTTGTTGCGCACATTGCTCAATACATACGTCATATAGGTGAGCGGATTTACTTTGTTGAGCTTGCAACTTTCAATCAAGCTGTAATAAATGGCGGCTGCTTTACCGCCGCGCTCAGAGCCCACAAACAAATAATTTTTTCGACCCAGCGCTACAGGTCGCATGCAGCGCTCCGCAAAATTATTATCCACCTCAAGAAAACCTTGCTCGGTGTAGCGACATAGCGCATCCCAATTTTTAAGCGTGTAACAAATGGCATTGCCCAGAGCGCTTTGAGGTAATATGCCATTCACTTCGACATCGAGCCAGGCTTTAAATTGCGCAAGAACGTTACGCGATTGACCCTGACGTAATGCACGCTTTTCTTCATTTTTTAATCGTCTAATTTGACTCTCAATGGCGTAGAGTTTTTTAATAAAGGCGATGGCGGTATGAGCGCGCCCAGGGGTTTTCATCAGTCCTGCGACTTCGACAAATTTGCGGCGCGTGTGAGCCCAGCATGCAATTTCAAAAACAGCCTTGCTACGAAACAAAATGTCATACCCGGGAAAGGCATCCGCTTGCAGATAGCCTGAATAACCCGCAAGAAAACCCACGGGTGCCGCCTGACTTCGCGTCACGGAAAAATCGTAAACCACCAACGGTTTCTGTCGTTCAGATTCCGTGTAGGCCGCATAAACCCATAATCGACTTTTAATCGTGGTATTTCGATTGGGATCTTTGTTTTGCATCGGCAAAATCGTGTCATCGGTAAACACATGACCAGTTGCCAGTACGGTGACTATCATGCGCTTCATCAGCTCATCAAACAATTCTGATGCTTGTAGCAACCATTCAGACATGAGTGAATCAGAAATTTCGATGCCCATGCGTTTTAGCATTTGTGAAATACGGTACAGCGGCAAATGATCAGCGTATTTACACACAATTAAAAAGGCGATCAAACTCGGTGACGCCATACCTTTTGGAAACAGTGGCGGAAACGCTTCTTTGGCGCGTTTAATTTCACCGTGGCAACCATTGCAGGCGTATTTTTTACGGCGCGTTTCAATAATTTTTAATGTTGCAGGAATATATTCTACGTGTTCAGAGGTTTCATCCTTCATCGGGTGCAATGCACCATTGCAACAACTGCAAATTTTTTCTGCATCGGGAATATCGATAATGCGAATGTCGCGCGGGAGATCTTTTAAAACACGTATGGCTTTTTTGCGTTCGGTCGGCACATTATTGTCGTCATCGGTGTTTGTTGTGCTAACCACTTCAGCAGCGCCAACATTAATTTCAATAACGGTGCTGTCGTCATTCAACGAGACTGCAAATAAACCTAACTGATCGACACTAACAAATTCATTGCGCGGACCAAATTGCCGCCGTAAAGACAATCGCAATTGTTCTTTTAAGGTCTCAATCATGTGTTGCTGTTCCAGCACAAGTTGCTGAAGCGCGGGCACATGAGTGGGTAAAGTGGCGGTTGTTTTCATGCGTGGATTATACTTTTTTCATCGTGTTTTTTTCCAATTTTATAAAGCAGAAGTGGCATTAAATTTCGGTAATTTTTTAAGTTTTGTGAAATCAATTCCGTCGAGTAACAACGACAATTCAACCGATGTCATTTCCAGCGAATGGCTATTATCTTTAGGCCATTTGTAGTGGCCTTTTTCCAGTCGTTTGTAAAAAATCACCAATCCATTGCGATCCCAAAACAGCGCTTTGATTCGATTGCCACTTTTGCCACGAAATAAAAACAATTGTCCTTCCAGTGGATTTTGTTGCAAGGTATCCATCACCACAGCGCAGAGACCATCAAAACTTTTACGCATATCCACCGGCGCCACGGCTAAATATATTTTGGTATTGGCGGGTAGCATTAACATGGGAGTTGCGCCAAGTGAGTCATGAGCGAAGAATGTGGCTTCGTTCGGCGTCGACACATCTACACTCACCCCGTTAGGGAAGTTCATTTTCAAAGAGTGAATCGTCGGACAACTATTAACGGTATCACAAGATATTTCTGCAATCAGTTTGGTTGGTGCAATCGATGATTTAATCGAAACAGGTACCAACAGCACATCGTCAGACTTTTTGTTGGCAGTTTTACGTAGCTTGCCTTTCCACGCGCTAAAATATTTGTCGCTGATATTATGCTCGCGGCAATACGCCGATTGCTTAAGCCCAGATCTAAGTTGTGCATCAAGATGTTGCTGCCAGAAAATTCTGGCTTTGCTGGATCGAATGACATTGCGATTTTGCATGAACGGTCTCCACGGGGTTGCAGTGGAGATATTTAAAACGGCTTCAAAGGATTTTGCTATATGCGGATTTACGGACGCTTACCAATGGAAAAAGAAATTGCGTGAAGTCTCAAGTGAACTTCAGCTGATTCCCGTGGTGGTTAAATCCGAAACGGCTGCGACTAAGTTGCATGATGACGGCCGCGTGGATGTTGCCTCTCTGAAGTTGATCTTCCCTAACGCGGTAACTGTAGAAATTACCGTGCCGAACCAATCTAGCTTCCT
>CAZAGR010000338.1:0-3194 GCA_964484585.1 uncultured Propionivibrio sp.
CCCCCGCTACCACGAGCGTGAATTGATCCGGCTTGATGAATTTGCGCAGGCTGGCGTTGACGTTGTCCAGCGTCAGAGCGGCCAGACCTGCGTCAATTTTCGCCGTAAATGCCATCGTCCGACCCAGGCGCGCCTGGCCAGCGATGCTGGACGCCAGCGCGGCGTCTTGAGCCCGGGCGATATTGCGTTCCTGTTTTAACGCCAGCTTGGCATCAGTGAGTTCTTCAGCCGTGATGCCGTCCTTGGCAAAGCGCCCGAGCTCTTCGCTCAATGCCTGCTGGACTCGTGCAAGGAATTGTGGCGCAAAGCTCGCATTCAGCATGATGCTGCCGACCTTATCCTCCGGGTCGGCGCGGAAGCCGCTGCCTGCTCCGTAGCTGATGCCCTCTTTCTGCCGCAGACGATCAAGCAGGCGCGATTTGACGCCACCGCCGAGCACTTTGTTCGCCACCAGCATGGCCGGATAATCGGGGTCGATGTCCTGCAAGGCGAAGGCGGTCATGGCCAGCAAATTGGCGTTGGGTTTGTCCGCAACTTCAAGCACCAACTGGGTCGATTTCACGGCCGGCAAGAGGGTCGATAGCCGCTTATACGGCTGCGTGCTCTTCCAGTTTCCATAATGCTGTTCAAGGGTTTTCTTTACCGGTTCGACATCGAAATCGCCGACCAGTGATATCTGGGCGTTTTCCGCACCGTAGAACTGGCGATAAAAATCGGTCACGTTGGCGAGGGTTGTGGCCTGAACGCTGGCGGCCACTTCATCCAGCGTGCCCTGGTTGCGCACGTCACCCTTTGGATAGACATTGGTGCTTTGTTGCAGCGCGAATTGGGCCACCACGCCCGGCTCTTTGCGCATCGCATCGATCTGGGTCAAATTCTCCTTCACCAGTTGCTCAAACTCGCTGGTCGGGAAGCTTGGCGCGCGTAGCGTCTCGCGCACCAGATCCAGCAACTCCGGCAGGTTTTTGCGCGGGACTTCAAAGCGCACCGAAACGCCGCCGCCCGAACCACCGACACGAAGTTGCGCCTTGAGTTCATCGAGCTTCGCGCTGATCTCGGCGCGAGTGAGCTTGCCGGCTCCGCGATTCAGCATGCCGCCGGTCAGAGACGACAGGGTGCGTTTGCCAAACAGCGCTTGTTCGTCACCGAAGTGCAGGTCGATCGCACCCTGAACAATTTCACCGCGGGTTTTTTTGGGTAGCAAGGCAATTTTGGCGCCGTTGCTCAGGCTGCTGCGCAAGGTGCGTGCATCGATATTTGCCGGTGTGGCGTCGAAAATCTCGCCTTCAGCGGTTGCCTTGCGTCCCTGATAATTGGCAACCAGCTTGGCGACGTCAGGTGTTGCTGGCACGGCGGTACGCTGAGGTTTTTCGGCAGGGGTAAATTGCCCGAAGGTGCGATTGTTTTCCCTGAAGTAATTCTCTGCCACCGCTTGTACGTCCGCAAGTGTCAGCGCCTCAATGCGGTCACGTTGAATGAAAAACATGCGCCAGTCGCCGAGGGAGATGGCTTCCGACATGGCCACCGCCAGTCGCTGCGGATCATTGACGGTCTGATCAAAATCGGCCAGCAGTGAATTTTTCGCACGTTTGAGTTCGGCCTCCGTTACCGGCTGTTTGGCCAGATTTTCGATCTCGGCCAGCATCAATTGGCGCGCGTCCGCAAGATTGTTGTCCTTGTTCAGTTGCAGCCAGAAAATCACATAACCGGGCTCTGCCAGATCGAAGGGCCAGGCTTGCACGCCAACCGCTTTTTTTGTCTCAACCAGATTCTTGTGCAGGCGGCCATTCGGCGTACTGGCAAGTATTTCGCCGAGCGCGTTGATGGCAGTGGCATCGGGATGGCTTCCGGCTGAAGTTGGATAAAGGGCGGCGAGCAGATACTCGTCGGCCGAGCGCTGCACGTGTACTTCGCGGCCGCCGTCGCGTGGCGATTCGGTGGTGTAAGTTGGGGCGATTACGCGGGTTGGTTTGGTCATACCGCCAAACAGCGTGTCGATCAATTTCATGGTTTGCGCAGGATCAAACTTGCCGGCCACCAGCATTACGGCATTGTCCGGTTGATAGTAGTGGCGGTAGAAGGCTTGAAGGTTTTCGATCTTTACGTTTTCAACGTCGGCGCGCGCACCGATGGTGGTCTTGCCGTAGTTGTGCCAGTCGAAGGTCGCCGCGCTCAGTTGTTTCCACAGTACCAAGCGTGGATTGTTCTCACCGCGCTCCATTTCGTTGCGCACTACCGAAAACTCGGTCTGCAGATCGCGCCGGTCGATCAGGCTGTTGACCATGCGGTCGGCTTCCATTTCCAGCGCCCATTTCAGGTTTTCATCATTGGCTGGAAAGGTTTCGTAATAGTTAGTCCGGTCGAAAAAAGTTGTGCCGTTGAACTGCATGCCGCGTTTGCCAAGCTCCTGCATCAAATTGCCGCGCGTCTTGGTGCCCTTGAACAGCATGTGTTCGAGCAGGTGAGCCATACCGGTCTCGCCATAGTTTTCATGACGGCTGCCGACCAGGTAGGTGACGTTGACGGTGGTCGTTGGCTTCGATGCGTCGGGCGCGAGCAAGACGCGCAGGCCGTTGCTCAGGCGATATTCTGTGATGCCCTCGACTGTGGTGACGGCGGTGGCTGGCGCTACGGCAGTTTTGGCCGCACTCTTTTCTCCGGATTTGCGGACGGCTTTGTCAGCTGCAATCAGTGGGGTGGCAAGCGCGCACGCCAGAGCCAGTACAAACAGACGCATGGTGTTCAAGGTGTTACTCCTGTCGGGTTGGGTAAGGTCGCGTTCTTTCAAACGTTTGAGCGCGGCAGTGTTGCGATTTATACCATTTTGCTGCTAAACGGATGGATGCCGCGGGCAATGTGGAATGATAGTCGCCACGCTGGCGGCAAAGCTCACCAGAAGCGATGCGCCAGCGCCGCGGCCCAAATGCCGGCGCAAAGTACCAGAGCGATGAAAACCGCGGCGCTGCCCAGATCCTTGGCCAGTTTGGAAAGCTCGTGCCATTCGAGTCCGATGCGATTGATGGCGACCTCGACTCCTGTATTGAGTAATTCGACAATCAGTACCAGCAGCACGGCACCCGCGAGGAGCGAGACTTCAACCCAGTTGCCGCCAAGCCAGAGCGAAGCAGGTAGCATGAACATCGCCAGCACCGCTTCCTGTCGAAATGCCGGTTCCTGCCAGGCGGCTTTCAGAC
>CAZAGR010000339.1:0-3194 GCA_964484585.1 uncultured Propionivibrio sp.
GTTGTTTCTCTTGGTATCGGCAGAAATCGGTTTTTATTAACACAGTTCAACTAATGAATGACCAGGTCCGTTCATTGACAGGTCCCGTCAGACGGTCGCGGGACGCGATGTGGGGGCGGTATTAAGTGTTGGGCGGCGCGGCAGAGGAGCTTGGGGAAAACAAGAACTTATGAGGAATGAGTTTGCCGTAAAACCTCGTGACTCCCATGTATAGCCCCGTGTTCCCCGTGATAATGCTTTTTTAGAGTAAATCCAAGCTTGTTCGGCAAGGCCGAAATCGTCGCATAGCGCCCTCGCGCTAGAGCTTCAAGCTGATGGGTTCAAGTGCGTCGCCCTGCGGCAAGATGCGTCCGATTTTTCGAGTCTCGGTATACCCGAGCGCATGCAACTCAGCGACGCAGGCGTCGACCTGGTCCGGCGGGACGCTGGCGAGCAATCCACCTGCGGTCTGCGGATCAAACAGCAGGGGGTAGTTCGGGTGGTCAATCGCATCAGACTGGTTGCGTAAGGCGCGACGCAATCGAACGTTTGCCGGCTGTAGTGAGCTGAGTATGCCCGCGGCGGCCATTTCCGCGGCACCATCGAGAAGTGGCAGCGCCGCTAATTCGATTTCGGCATCCACCCCCGAGTGGCAAGACATTCAAGCTACACTGGAGAGTGTGACTTGATCCATTCCGTTAGTGCATCGTTCATGCGCGATTGCCAACCTTTACCGGTCGCCTTGAATGCGTTTAGCGTTGCATTGTCGACCCGCAGGGCGATTTGCGTCCGGTCGGAACCGGCAGGGCGTCCGCGCAGGCGTTTGACTTCGGCACGCATGGCATCGGCCATATTGGGTGCGTCCGGGTCTTCCGGCGCTGTGTTGGCAAGTTGGCGCGCACGCACGAAATTAGAGCGACTTTCGCCACGCTCACGGGCGGCACGCATTTCAGCGAGGGTTATTGAAGTCATTGGCGAGCCAGTCATGATAAATTTTCCTTTCGTCAGGATGTGCCATGCGAAAACTAATGATGCGCTGATTGATTCCCGGCACATGAACCACCAGCAAAACGTGCAACCTATCGAATACGTACGCGAAGGATGCGACCCGCATTTCGTCGCCACGCGGCGACACCATATCCATCCGGTAGGGATTGACAAGCACCAGATCAGCATCAATAAAATCAAGCCCACGTTCTGCGATGTTTCGTTGCCGCTTCGCTTCGTCCCAGATATAGCGCATTTCTATGCACATAATTGTATATGCTTCAATGTGGATTGTAAATTATTATTTGCATATACTTTAAAAGTCGGCACTGACAGCACGGCATGAAATCTCCCCTACCATCCTAACCTGACCCGCCGTAGCGCCAGCGCCGACTTATTGAGGGCTTTGCGCAGCGATTTCCACGCGCACAAAGACGCTGGCAGAAACGCCAAGCATTCTGGGGGCGACTTCGGGCGGTGGCGGGCAAGCGCCTTCCGAGCACATCAAGGCATCAGGTGAAGGCGCGTTGTAATCGTAGCCATCGTCCGAATGTTGTTCTCGCATCACCAACCCGGCACGTATCGAGCGAATACCAATAACGCGGCAACCGGCGGCCTCCGCAATGATCTTGGCGCGGCGCAGTGCATCGGCCATAGCAAGTGATTCAGCCTTATCGCGATGCGCGGAAAGATCGAGGACTTCGTAGCCGAGACTAACCTCAAGTGCCGCATCGACTGACGTGAGGCTGCCCAGCAGGCGATTGATCTGATCGCGGTCAAGCGGCAGCTTGATGCGCAGGTCGTGCTTGCCGGAAAAACGCGTGCCGGGGGTCTGCTTGCACTCCCAATCGCTCATTTTTTCGATACGGTAGTCGTGGCTACGAATCAAATCAGCAGCAACGCCACCTCCTTCCAGCACTCGACGTGCCGCCTGAGTACGAAGATTGATCGCTGCGGCGCAAGCGGCATAGTCGTAGTTCTTACCTTCGACCAGAATGGCTATCGTGGCGGTGTCCGGTTCGACGTTGAAATTTGCCAAGCCCGTGATATCCAGTTTTCCCATGACTTACTCCTGTTTGGCTATAAAGAAGAGTCATGCTACTTGCTTGGTGGCTCACCAGATGCGCCCACTGGCTAAGTATACCGTCCCGCCAGCGCCCACTTTCGCCGTCGCACCGCGACTGACTTATCGGCGACAATGCCCACATGACACCTGACCAATTCATTGCCCGCTGGAAAAGCAATCCTCTCTCGGAGCGTGCCGGTTCGCAAGCGCACTTCCTCGATCTGTGCGCTTTGCTCGGCGTGCCGCCGCCGAACGACCCCGAAAACTACTGTTTCGAACGCGGCGCCACCCGCACCGGAGCCGGGCATGGCTGGGCCGATGTCTGGATGCGCAATTATTTCGCCTGGGAGAACAAAGCGCCGGGGCGCAATCTGGCCGACGCCCTCAAGCAACTGATGACCTATGCGCTGGCGCTGGATAACCCGCCGTTGCTGGTGGTCTGCGACCGCGAAATCATCCAGATACATACCCACTTCACCGGCACGCCGTCCGAAGTGCACACGATCTTGCTCGCCGATATTGGCGCGCATGACAACCTGCAAAAGCTGCGCTGGTTGTTTACCGAGCCGGAACGCTTCAAACCGCGCCGCACGGTGCGCGATGTCACGGCGGAAGCCGCTGGCCGCTTCGCCCGTGTCGCGCAAGCCTTGACGGGGCGCGGACACGATCCGCTACAGGTCGCGCATTTCCTCATTCAGTGCCTGTTTTCGATGTTCGCCGAAGATGCCAAGCTGCTCCCCGAAAAGCTCTTTGAGCGCGTGATTGAAAAGAGTACCGGCGCACCGGAAAAGCTCGCCGCGCGGCTTGCTGAGTTGTTCGCCTCCATGCGCGCCGGGGGCGAGTTTCTGCTTGAGGATATTGCCTGGTTCAACGGCGGACTGTTCGAGACTACGCAGCCGTTACCGCTGGCCGCCGACGAAGTGGCGACTCTGCTTGATGCCGCGAAAATGGACTGGTCGCATATCGAGCCGTCCATCTTTGGCACGCTGTTCGAGCGTGGCCTTGATCCCGCCTTGCGCTCACAGCTTGGCGCGAACTACACCGACCCGCAAACCATCGCCAAACTAATCGAGCCGGTCATCATTCGCCCGCTGGCCGCCGAATGGGCCACGGCGAAGGCGATCATTGCCGAGGCGATGACGAAATATCACGCCGGGGGCAA
>CAZAGR010000340.1:0-3181 GCA_964484585.1 uncultured Propionivibrio sp.
GGGTGTAAGAGGGCATCGAAGTTCCTTTATGGCGAGGGGAGCGATTCAGTGAATATACCGGACCGCGAACGTTGCGGATGAACGTCTATTTTTTCACAAGATGCGGCGAATTGGGGGCTGATAGGCGAAGTCGCCAAAAAATAAACGCGCCCTTGATCATTGGGTCGCCTCAGAAAGCACAAAATAAAGCACGTTCTGCTCCGAACTGTTCAGTCAAGCTGCAGGTCGCCAAGTTCTGTGCCGGCTTTTCCGCGCATTGCTGACCTAGCCAGCCGGCAACCGTAATTTGACTCCTGCCGACCCTAAGCGGCTGTACAAATTTCTCCGAAGCCGTAATTTTAGGTCAACTCATTTGGGGGTTTCGCTTCTACAAAGTAACCGCTCGCGAACTCACACGGATGGCCCTACCTGTCGCCCTATATCTTGCTTCTAAGCGTTCGCCTAAGCAGTGGTAGCATTCCAATCTATGGAGCCGTCGTGTTGTTGAGGGAGGAACCGTTGGCCACAAGTCAGATTTGCGATGCAATCCACATTGAATCTGGAATTGCGGGTGACGTCACGCCAAACTATAGAGTCATTGACCCCGCGTATGAGTCAGTGTGGCCTCCTACAACCAGGTTTGGTCTTACGTAGGCATGCGAGTCAACGTCTCTCCAATAGAACTCTCAGACTGGCCTCAACTGGTTGCGTTGGTCCGCGACTCATTCGCGTACATGGACGCTCGAATCGACCCTCCGTCCTCGCTCAACAAGATGGGTATTCAGGAGTTCATGGCCAAAGCAACCCTAGAGACGCTCATAGTTGCCAAAGAAGACCAATGCATCATCGGCTGCGCATTCGCGTCGCTTCGAGACGACTGCGTATACGTGGGTAAAGTGGCTGTCGCGCATTCTTCACGTGGCAAGGGTGTTGCGCGTGCAATGTTTGCAGCGGCAGAGGCGGTGGCGCGCAAGCACGGACGCAAGTTTCTCGAACTGCAAACCCGTATCGAACTGGTCGAGAACCACCTCACCTTCGCCGCGCTGGGATTCAAAAAGGTGGCCGAGTCAGCACACCCCGGGTACAACAGGCCAACGAGCATAACCATGCGAAAGCTGGTAGCTTCCCACGTGTCGCCTACTGGAAACACCCTATGACTTCAACGATCTCTACAGCGCATTTCGGGTTCGCCCGAAAGGCCATCGTGATCACAGGCTTTCTTCTCGTGCTCGTCCCTATTCACAAGGTATGTGCCCAGCCGTCTGAAAAAAAGATCGGTTTTGGGATACAGGTCAGTACAGATGGATTCCTCAGTTCTACGATTGCCAAGGTCGCCGTGACGCAGGTAAGTCCAGACTCGCAGGCACTGGCGGCTGGCGTATCGGCTGGCGATGAGTTGGTGAAGATTCAGGATGTCACAGTCCCCGGCAATAGTGCCATCACACTGAAGGAGCAGATGAACTTTGTTCCCGGCATTCCGAAAAAGATTACGTTTAAGAGATCCAATGGAACCGAGTATGAGGTCATCTTCATACGCGCAGCTGCGCAAAAAACTGGTGGATAGATGCATTCCATTTGCCTTAAAGGGCGATACGCCTAATATTCCCGACATGGATAACAACGAGCGGGATTTACGGGAGATACCCAGAAAGAAGCTACTGACAGCTTTTCTTGGTCTCTTTTTGCCGCTTACCGTCTTGGTGCTCGGCGTTGCCGTTTTATACAGCCAATCCGAGATCGAGCGTGAGGTGAGCCGCTTGAAAAACCAGGAAGGGCTTGCCATGGCCCTTAGCAAAACCGTACTAACGGGCCATGTCAACGGTTTCACCAATGACTTAAATTTTCTTGCCGGTCATAGCGCTGTGCGTGCAGTGCTGGATGCACCAACGCCGCAGAATATTCGCCACCTTGAAGAAGATTTCTCTGCATTCTCGAGCACCATGGCTACCTACGATCAGATTCGGTGGATCGACGAAAAAGGGATGGAGATGGTGCGGGTTGACTATGCAAATGGGAAGGGTACAACTATTCCTGCGGCCAAGCTCCAGAACAAAGCGCAACGCTATTACTTCACGGACAGCATGAAGCTAAATCCCGGTGAAGTTTTTATGTCCCCGCTTGATCTCAACGTTGAGAACGACAAAATTAAGATTCCCTATAAACCGGTGTTGCGGTTGGCTACGCCGGTGGTAGATCAACAGGGAGTGAAACGAGGTATTGTCATCCTCAACTACGTTGGGCGGGTGCTGCTTGATTCGTTTGCAAATGAGACAGCCAACATCGCAGACCATGTAATGTTACTGAATAGCGAAGGTTACTGGCTTAAGAGCCCCAACACCGCCGACGAATGGGGTTTCATGTTTTCGCGCAACGATCTCTCCTTGGCGAAGGCGGCACCCTCGGTATGGGCGGAAATAATTTCTTCCGATAGCGGTCAGGTGATGCGGGCCGATGGGCTATGGAGTTGGCAAACTGTTTTTCCGCTACAAGTTGCCCAGCAGCGAAGCGCCGATGACAGCGAGGCGCTTATGCTGAGTCAAAACAAAACAGGGGGCAAACACTATTTCTGGAAGGCAGTCGCCCATGTACCTGACGCTGAGGTATCCGCGATCTACCAAGCCGTCTGGCTCAAGATGGCGGGAGTATTCGCTTTTTTGCTTAGTCTGCTGGGCGTTGGTTCGTGGAAGCTTGCAACTTCCTGGACTAAGCAGATCGAGACAGAGAGTGAAATTCGGCGTTTGAATGTTGGACTTGAGAACGTGGTTGATGAACGGACGGAGGATTTGCGTCGCACGGTCGCCGCGTTGGACGCGGAAGTTACCGAACGCAAGCGTGCCCAAGTTGAACTTGAAAATAAGTCGCAACGACTGCAGTTGGCCACCTCATCGGCAGCACTTGGCGTCTGGGACTGGAACATCCGCGAAAAAACGGTGATTTGGGACGACCAAAATCACGCACTGTATGGGGTTACGCCCGAAACGGCTCCCGACAACCTGGACACGTGGATTAACGCCCTGCACCCGGATGACAAGGACGCGATATTTGCTGAAACTCAGGCAGCACTGCGAGGAGAAAAGGAATTCGACGTCACTTTCCGGGTGATACATCCGAACGGTACCGTGAAAGCTCTCAAGGGAAACGGTATCGTTATACGGGCCGCTGACGGCACAGCAATCCGTATGCTCGGAATCAACGCTGACAT
>CAZAGR010000341.1:0-3179 GCA_964484585.1 uncultured Propionivibrio sp.
TGGCTTTGACCAGCAATGCGCGGCGTCCAAGTTTTTCCACTGCGCGCGCGGTTTCTTCAGCGGGAGCGCGATTACGAAAAAAGTTAATAACAACATCGGCGCCGCGCTGCGCAAAATGCAACGCAATCTCGCGCCCAATTCCGCGCCCAGAGCCGGTTATTAATGCGATCTTATTCTCAAAAGTTAAGGGTGGCATTTTCAATGTCCTTATTGGTTAATCAAAATATATATTCAAATCCGAACAGTCAAAGCGATTGCCGCAGTTGGGACAGCTAACCTTGCAACTCTTTTCATGCATTTCAGCGCCGCAGCGGTCGCAAACCCAAACGCGTTTTTTATCCACGGCGATGAATTGAGCCGCGGGATCGATCATTTTATTAATTATGTTTTCTGAAGATTGAGATGAAAAAAAGATATCGGTATTTTTATGCATTGAAGCCTCCTAAAGAAGAATCACGTTAATTTTACTTCACTATTCAATTCACATATATAATTATAAAAAATATTAATCAGGAGAATTTTATGTCAACTTGGAAAAAAATTGCCATCGGAATTATTGGCGCGCTTGTCGTCCTTTGCGGGTTATTCATGTGGTTTGTCAGCTGGGCAAACTCGGATGCAGGGCAGGCTACATTCAAAGAAGTGGAAACAAGGCAAGCCATTGAAAGCGCGACCGCCAATGCACAAAGCACAAAGGATGCGATTGCCGCATCCAACGCGGCAGGCACAGCAACCGCAATCATGGCGGGCATTGACGAACGTATCAAGAATGCGAAACTAATCTATGAAGAAGAATTAGATGAAGGCAGTCCTTTTATTGCCGCTAATATTAAAGATTACGATCTTACATTTGAAGAAGGCGCCGCTACGGTCAGCCTGCCATGGAGCGGCAACTTTGTTTGGGAAAGCGGAAAAGAGGTCACGGATTTTATTGCCGAGCTAGACTGCGCCAATTACGGCCGTGGTATCTCCTGCGGATTCGCATATGGCATTCACAAAGACGGCAACATTTCGCGTTATTATGCCTCCACAATTTCGGGCTCGGCAAATTGCGGATTTTTTGACATGACCACAAATTTTTCGGTAAGTTACTCCCCTTATTGCGCTTATCCCCTCGCCAAACAAACACGGCTGCAACATTTACGGCTGGAAAAATTCGGCGCGAACGTCCGCCTTTATGTTAATGACAAGTTGATGGACGAACGCATCTTGGAAGACCCGAAATTCCAAACCGGCGAAGTGGGTCTGCTTATTGGGCGAAGCGGCGGAGAACAAAGCGAAATGAACGAAGTGCGTATTGATCATTTCAAAATTTGGGAGTTGCCATAAGAAAGCAAAGCATCAACTATGGGTAATTATTTTTGCAAGAGGTCTATTTAAGGAACAGGTTCTAAAAAGGAGCAAACCGTGAAACTCAAAAAAACATTCAAATGGATTGGCGTTGCTTTGGCAACCATAGGAATTGCCCTGTTGGCTTTTCTATGGTTTGGAATCTATCACCCCGCAGATATTGAAAAGATAGAGGTCGCGTGCGCCGAGTCCGCGCCGAAGTTGCGGGCGGGGCAAACGCTTAAAGTGTTGACATGGAACGTGCAAAGTATGTCGGGCAAGAATTATGTATTTTGGAGCGACCTGCCCAACAACGACGGTCCTGATGAAAAACCAACGCCTGAAGACGTGGCGTTGACCTTTGAAGAAACTATCCGCGTGATCAAAGATGAGAACCCCGATATTATTCTGATTCAGGAACTTGAAAACGGCGCGGAACGCACCGGCTATGAGGATCAATTTGCGCGGCTGCTAACTCTCTTGCCCGAAGAATACAAATGCAGCGCCGCCGCGTTTGACTGGAAAGCCGCGTATGTTCCGCACCCGCGCATTCGCGGCAGCGTCGGCTGGATGGTGGCGATCGTTTCTAAATATAAAATAACTGACGCGGAGCGTTATCAACTGGCGACCGCAAAAAAAGATTGGCTTACGGAGCAGTTCAGCATCAAGCCCGCAGTTCTTGCCGCGCACCTCCCCATCGAATCAGGCGGAGAATTTATTGCGGCGACCTTGCATTTTGATATTTACGTTAAAGGCTCAGATGCAAAAGACTTGCAGGTAAAACAAGTGAAAGATTTAATTTCGCAGTGGGATAAACAAAAAATGCCGTGGATCCTTGGCGGCGACTTTAACCTGCTCCCCTACGATGACGCGGCTTACGCGCGCCTGCTTGACAGCCACAAACCATCTTACAACGCAAAAAGCGAGATCAAACCGTTGTTTGATTCATATCAAGCCGTCCCCAGTACCGCAGAAATCACGGGGGCAGATTTTGCAAAATGGCTGACGCGCTTCCCCAACGACCCCGCCATCTCAGGTCCGGATAGAACGCTGGATTATTTCTTCTTCCCTAATAACATCACCATTGGCGAGCATTATGTCAGGCAGAGCGACACGTTGAAGATATCCGATCATTTGCCGGTCATCGTTAATTTTCAATTGCCATAGTCAAAGTGATGGTCACATTACAAGTGACTGTCACTTCCATGTTTTACTACCCAACCCGCCTCATTTCGAGTATTATGCTGACGCTTCTTCATTCAAGGAATACTATCGAAATGACCTCCCTTCTATTTAGCGAATTCAAAGATCATTCAAAAATAATTCAAGCCAGCGAAATACAACTGGACTTGCCCTTTGCGCCGGAGAAATATTACCGTCACGGCTGGCAGTCGTGGTCTTTAGCCGCGTGGACAAACCTCACGCCGCTGCCGGTGCAGATGCCCGCCATCTTTCATCCATTGCAAGTCAATACAGAGCATGTGTATAAATCACATCCCAACGGGTCATGGCTGGGCGCAATTCAATTTGCGAACGGAAACATCCTGCTGCTGGGCGCATTGACATTGGACACGCACGTATCCCTGATCAACAACGTATTACATGGACGCAGCGACGCGGGGCAGGCGGAGTGGTTCATGGCATATGGAACCGAAGAAATTATTTTCAAAGAATATATCGCCGAACTGGAAATCCGATTTCCAAATACAAAAAAGAACGATATCAAACCGCGCGTATGGTGTTCGTGGTACAGCCTATACACATCCATTGATGAAGATTTACTTTACAAAACATTCGACGCGCTCGGCGACCTGCCCTTTGATGTCTTGCAAGTGGATGACGGCTGGCAA
>CAZAGR010000342.1:0-3176 GCA_964484585.1 uncultured Propionivibrio sp.
TTTTCGGATTGGAACAACTTCTCCTGCGTCAGCTTGAGGTGGTCCAGTGTCTGTTTCAGTAAATCATTGGATTCCTGCAATTCCTGCGTGCGCTGCCTGACTCGTTCATCAAGCTGCAAATTGAGTCTGATCAGATCGGCTTCAGCAGCCAATTGCTGGGTGATATCCCGTGCGACACCTAGAAAGCCAGTGATTTCCCTTTGCTCGTTGAATACGGCACTCACCGCAATCGACACGCGAAGAACAGTGCCATCCTTGCGGACCAGTGTCCAATTATTCAGGTCTGAACTTCCATCACGCGTCAACGCGACCAAGGTTTCAAAGCCCTCGATCGGACGTTCCAATTTGATACTGAGCTCTTTCGCGCGTTTTTTGATTTCACTTTCGCGGTGCCAAAGCGCCGGAGATTTACCCAGTACCTCTTCCTCGGTATAACCCAGCATCCGCTCGGCGCCGCGATTGAAAACCACGACATTTCCAGTCGGGTCCACGGAGACAATTGCAAATTCCACCGCAGCATCGAGCAACGCCTGAAGGTCGGCTGTACGCTGGCGAACCTTGACCTCGAGTGAACTTCGCTCGCGCACCAGTTCCTTGCTTAGCTGGGTCAGGGTGAAGTGCGTTTTAACCCGTGCCAGTACCTCGCCGGGTGAATAAGGTTTACCGACAAAATCAACGGCGCCTGCAGCGAATCCCTCCACTTTGTCATCAGCATCTGCCTGGGCCGATAGAAAAATAACCGGCACCTTCGCAGTTTTTGGATCGCGCATGAGCCGCCGGCAAACCTCGAGACCGTCCATGCCCGGCATGCGAATGTCGAGCAAAATGAGATCAGGTACACGTGCTGACGCTGTCCACAGAGCCAGTTCGCCGTTCGGTGCTTCACGCACCGAATACCCGGCCCCCGTGAGTAGATCGGAAAGCAGCTTGAGCGAGGCTTGGGTGTCGTCGACGACAAGAATCTCACCGGGAACCGAAGGCTGCGCCAAGTTTTCTACAGTACCCGTGATGATCGATTCTCCAGTGTGAATACGTGAAAAACCTGCATCGTCGCCGTCCTGCCATCGCCGACTTTTTTGAACTGAGTCAAAGCAGGTCGCCGCCGCAACGATCTTGATCCATTTTGCTACAGTCGCCGCGACTTTTCATTCTCTTTTTTCGTCATTAGTCAGCAACTCGCAGAGTTCGCGGAAACGGAAGGCCGCGACCATCCGCCCGACACGGGTGGCGAGACCAGGGGCTTGCGCAGCAATGAGCGCTAACACGGTAGCCAGTTTGGCCTGATTCATTTCCTGAGCGGCCGCGCGCAAGGCGTCCCGCAACTCCGTTGACAGCACGTAAAAATCAGCCTGAGAGATAGTCTCCTCCGCGTGATCGTCGGTGGCTGCCGCGCCACCTTCATTCGCCGACTCGCGCACGAAGCGAATATCCAACTGCTGTTCCAGAATCGCGTAAAGCCGTGCCTCATCCACCGGCTTACGCATGAAATCGTTGGCTCCGGCGGCAAGCGCCTCGCCGCGCTGCTCTTCAAAGGCACTGGCGGTGACCATCACAATCAAGGTTTTTTGGCCTTGTTCACCCGC
Source organism: uncultured Propionivibrio sp. (assembly GCA_964484585.1). Classification (GTDB taxonomy): domain Bacteria; phylum Pseudomonadota; class Gammaproteobacteria; order Burkholderiales; family Rhodocyclaceae; genus JADKHX01. Next base: position 1,584 of record CAZAGR010000342.1, read on the forward strand.
CCTGATCCGGCGCGTCGCCTCCAGCCCGTCGAGTTCGGGCATATTCCAGTCCATCAGAATCAAGTCGGGCTGAAAAGTGGCAAGCTTTTCGATGGCTTCCACGCCGTTCTCAGCCATGGCGACAACAAAGCCCAGTGGTTCGAGCAACTGACACAACAGAAGCCGCGATTCCAGCCTGTCCTCCACGACCAGTATGCGTTTGCCGCGATCACTTTCACGCAAACCGGTAACCACGCCGGCCGCCGCTACCGTTTGCAGCTGAGTATCGCTTTCGGGCAAGTCCAAGATAAAACTGAAGGTCGACCCCACACCCAGTGTCGAATCCAGCATTAACTCGCTGCCCAGCATATGCAGATATTCACGACTGATGGTCAGCCCGAGTCCGGTACCGGCGGACGTGGCGTGAGTGACCATCTGGGTGAAGGGTTCAAAGACTTTTTGCTGATTCTCAGCGGCGATTCCGATGCCGCTGTCACTCACAGCGAAAGCGATTCGCCACCGGGCCGCGGCTGAATCCGGTGACGCTGTGACGCTAAGCTTCACGCCGCCCTTCAAGGTAAATTTAATGGCATTGCCCAGCAAATTGATCAATATCTGGCGCAGCTTGACCGCATCGACGCGGACGGTTGGCAATCGCTCCGGGAGCTGCACATCGAAGGTCAGCCCCGCCTGTTCGGCACGTGCGCGCAGCATATCCGCGACATCGACAAGCAAACTGCCCAGCGCACTGTCTTCGGTCATCACTTCGACCCGTCCGGCCTCCACCTTTGAAAGCTCCAGAACATCGTTGATAAGGGTTAGCAAGTGATTGCCGGAACGATTGATGATTTCGAGATTGCGGCGGTGATCGTCGCTGAAGGTCCCGGCGGGAGCTTTGGCCATCAAGCGTGAAAAGCCAATCACCGCATTCAACGGGGTTCTGAGCTCATGGCTCATATTCGAAAGAAATACGCTCTTGGCCTGGTTTGCGGCCTCGGCACGCTCCTTGGCGAGGGTCAGAGACTCGTTTACCGCTTCAAGGTCGGCTGTGCGCCGGCAGACTCGCTGCTCAAGATCGGCGTTGAGTTTTCTAATCTCGATCTCGGTCTGTTTCCGTTGGGTGATATCGTTGAAGAGCACACCGACTCTCTCCCGCACGTCCCCCTCAACACAAAAAGCAAACACTTCGTAATACCTGTTCAACGCTACTGCTTCGTTTTCAAAACGAATACTTTCTCCTGTCTCGATCACCGATCGATAAGTTTCAAACCAGTGCGCTTCAAGGCCCGGAATTGCTTCCCGCAAGGTCTTGCCGACGACGTCTGTTAGGCCCGTTTGAACTTCAAACGCGTGATTGATTTCGACAAAGCGAAAGTCAATCGGGCTGCCCTCAGAATTGTGGATCATGTCGAAGACACAAAAACCTTCGTCCATGGACTCGAACAGCGTGCGATATTGCCTCTCGCTCTCACGTAACAAAGCCTCACGCTGGCCCAGCGCATCAAGCATGCCGTTGACACGCAGTGCCAACTGACTCGCCTCATCCTGCCCACCATCAGACACAACACGCAAGCTGTAATTGTTGGTCTGCCCCACCTGGTTCGCCAATGCCGT
>CAZAGR010000343.1:0-3166 GCA_964484585.1 uncultured Propionivibrio sp.
CATGGCCGATCAGCAGGGGCTGGTCATGTACTGGAACCCGAGGGCCCTGGCAATCAACGGTTTCGCCAGCATGGACGACTGCCGGCTCCCGCTCGCCGAGTTTGCCAAACTGTTCGAATTGCGGCCACTCGACGAGGATCGCCTGCTGCCGGTCGAGCAGTGGCCGATGAGCCGAGTGCTGCGCGGCGAAATGCTGCACGATTGGGAGGTAAGGTTACGTCGGCTCGATCAGGGCTGGGAGAAGATCTTCGCGTACTCCGGCTGGCTGATCAACAGCACCGACAGCGAGAGGCTCGCGTTTCTTTTGATCAGCGACATTACCGAGCGCAAGCATGCCGCCCTCCTGTTGGCCGAAAGCGAATCGCAGCGCTTCGCCGAAATGAGCGCCACCCTCGAAACCCAGCGCCAATCGGCCCTGGCGGCCTTGAGCCTGATGGAAGACGCGGTCGTCGCGCGCAATCAGGCGGAAGCGATGAGCACGGCGCTGGCCGAAAAACTGGACGAATTGCGCCGCTGGCAGCAGGCAACGCTCAATCGCGAGAGCCGCATTCTGTCCGTGAAGAAGGAAATCAACGACCTGCTGGCCGAGCGCGGCCAGCCGCCGCGCTACCCGAGCGCTGGCGACGCGGAGACGAATTGATGACAGCGCCGACGAATCTGCTGATCCGGACGGCAAGTGCGCTCGCGGTGCTGGCAGGGTGTCTGGTGCTGCTCGGCTGGGCGCTCGATATTCCTGTGCTGAAGAGCCTATTGCCGGGCTGGGTTGCCATGAAGCCGAATACCGCACTCGGCTTCATTCTCATCGGCATCGCACTGGGCTTTCACGAACCGCCGGCGGCATGGCGCGAGCAGCGCGCTGCGGTGTACCGGGTGCTCCTGTTGCGCCTTGCGCTGGTCTGTCGCTGTCTCGCTGGCCTGATCGGCCTGCTCACGCTGTTGGAATATGCCGTCGACTGGAATCCCGGCTTTGATCAGTGGCTGTTTGCCGAACCCGCCGGTGCGGTGGCCACATCAAATCTGGGTCGGATGGCGCCGGAGACGGCCTTGTGCTTCCTGCTGCTGGCGGTCGGGCTTTCGTTCACCCGTTCCCGCTTCACGTCAACGGCAGCCCTGTTGGCACCGATGTCTTTGGGGGCACTGGTAGCAGCCTTGGCAATGGCCGCCCTGCTGACCTATTTCACACCCGCCCTCGGGGCGTTCGGCTGGTGGGGCAAGACCGTCATGGCGGTGCACACCGCGCTGCTGTTTGCGGCTCTGGGTGCTGCAACTTCGGTCACCGCATGGCGCAAATCATCCCCTGGCTGGGCCCTGAACGGCCACACTACGATCGTGTATGGCATTGGGCTGGGCATGCTGCTGATCGTCAGCCTGACCGCGATGCGGGTCCAGAATGAATTGCATCGGGTCAATGTCCGGCTGGTGCAGGAAGAAAGCCTGTGGCGGCAGCTCGAGGCCCTTCAGTCAGATGTTTTCGATGCGCAAAGCCACACGCGTGGCTATGTCATCACCGGCGACGAAGCAATGCGCATGCGCCAACAGTCTTCCGCGATCGCGGTACGGGAACACCTGCAGACATTGCGCCCAATGAACGTCGACTCCGGAGCGCCGGTCGGGTTGTTGCGGCTTGAGACCTTGGCAGAAGATTCACTGCAGTGGTTTGAGCGCGTGGTGGCGGCACGACAAGCAAAGCCCGTCATTGACTCCGGCCTCGTCATTCAGGGCACGCAGGTGACGGACAGGTTCCGTGCGGAGATCACGCAGCTGCTCGGTAATCTGGAGAACCTTGTCCAAAAGTCCCGTGCGGACTATCACAGCACAGTGAGTTTCGCTTACTGGGTGATCTCAGTAGGGCTGGCACTCAGCCTGATCACAATCGCCTGGGCGCTGTGGATATCCAATAAGGCCACCGTGGCGCGCATCGCCGCTGAGCGTCAGTCGCGCGATGAAGAGATGCGCTTCCGGCAGGTCACCGAATTCGCCAACGATGCCATCGTCACCAGCGATCTGAAAGGCAACATCATCGGCTGGAACCGCAGTGCCGAGCGCATGTTCGGTTACACAGCGGCCGAGGTCAATCTGCGGCCAGTGACTCTGATGATGCCAGAACGTTACCGCGAGCGGCATGTGGCGGGTATGAGCCGGGTCGCGGCAGGCGCTGAGTCGGCAATGATCGGCAATACAGTTGAACTCACGGGGCTGCGTCGGGACGGCAACGAATTTCCGCTGGAACTTTCGGTCACCGCTTGGGAGAGCGGTGCGCGGACCTATTTCAGCGCCTTCGTGCGTGACATCAGCGAGCGCAAGCGCGCTGAGGCCGAGGTTCGCACGAACATGGCTATCGCGGCCGAGCGCACGCAACAGCTGGAAGCGCATCAGATCCAGATGGAGAAGCAAGCCGAAGTGCTGCGCCAAGCGCAGATCGCGCTGGCGGCATCGCACGACCGCTATGTCGACTTATATGACTTCGCTCCGGTTGGTTATATCGTCCTCGATGCCAGCGCCAACGTCAGTGATGCCAACCTCACCGCAGCAAACTTGCTGGGGGTGCCCCGTGAGGAGCTGCTGCGGCAAGCGTTTGTTTCGCTGATTGTTGCGCAAGACCAGCCACTCTGGGCGTCCTTACTCGTGCGTCTGAAAAAAAACGGCGGCAAAGACAGCATGGACCTGAGCCTGCGCTCCGGTGCTGGCCAGACCTTGGTTGCACGGCTGGAAGTTGAAGTCAAAGAAGTCGGCGATGGCGAGACGGCGCTGCGTCTTGTTCTGTTTGATATTACCGAACGCAAGCGTATCGAAGAGGAATTGCGCGCCAGCGAGTTAGAGCATCGCGACATTCTGCGCACGGCCATCGACGGATTCTGGCGGGTGAGCCTGCAAGGTCGCTTGCTGGAAGTCAATGCCGCCTATTGCACGATGAGTGGCTACAGCGAAGCGGAGTTGCTGGCCATGAGCATTTCAGATCTGGACGCTAGCGAAAGTCGTGCAGAAACGGACGCTCACTTGCAAGCAATCATTTCCAAGGGGGCGGGCCGTTTCGAAAGCCGGCATCAGCGCAAGGACGGCAGCCAATTTGCCGTGCAGGTCAGCGTGGTATACCGGCCTGAGAAGGGCGGCGGCAGCATCGTCGCGTTTGTCTCTGACATCAGCGCACGCGTTGAGCTGCAGGCGG
>CAZAGR010000344.1:0-3160 GCA_964484585.1 uncultured Propionivibrio sp.
TTAGTAGTCTCGTGGCCAGTTCGAGTACTGTGGGACGAACCATCGCCTTCGCATATTTCTCTTTCCAATTTGGCAGGGTGTAATCTACTTCCAGCATTACTCGTAGCAATTCTTGCTGCGCCTGATCCAGAGCCCATTCACCTGCCGCGATTTCTAGTGCTCTGCTTACCGACGGTATTTCTAGCAGTACCGTTCTTAGTTCATCGCGACCGCTGGCGATGTAGTTATGGATTGCTTCGTTTTCCAGAAGCAGTGGGCGTATGTCTTGATAGGCCATCAGCGCCGAAGGGTCCATTGTTTTTTTGTGTTCGTTGTATTCCTGTTCCTCCAATACAGACATCTGCTCTTCGTTCATAATGAACACAGTTCTGGCCCACTCCGTTCTTAGCTGTTGCGTGTTGGCGAGATCGTTCCATATGCGACCGGCTATGCTAGTGAGTGACATGAGTTGCCTCCGGGGATTTGGATAACAATTTACCGATAATTTTAAGGTCGGTGTGATAGTGAGCGGTGCGTTCCACATGGATGGATTGGTTGCATTTATTTTCATCAATTATCATCCTGATCTAACTGCTAGGAAATCCGGATGCGGTTTCATTTGTCTTTGGCCTATTCGCCATCTCGGCCAGCTTGATGCTGATGGACTCTGAGGACCTCATTCGCGATCGCTAGTTCTTGTGCTACCCATGATTCTGCTGAGCCCCGTGCATATATCCCCTTCCGCCCTGCTTTGCCGTTTGGCGCTGTTCTCCCTTCCAGCGCACGCACTGGTCACCTGCACCAATAGGGACGCTTCGACTCCATCATCCCGCAGCCATATCAATGATGCCGCCAAGGTGGAACGTCTGCTGGCCGACATGGAGTCACCTCAAGCCGCCTCATACCCAGCATTCGGACAATATGCATCTACAGTAAATGAGGGCTCACACGGTCAGGGAGTGATGCGGAGCGGAGTTGCGAGGCATGCCTCTGCTGAACCTCGGAGATTCGGCGCGCAGATTCACATAACAATTCGGTCCTCGGGTACCCAGCGTCAGTGACCGTGTTTGGCGTGTGCCTTCGCTGGTGATGTCACAGCGACTGGCTCAGGATAGCGAATCACCGTAATCTGCTCATCCGGTTCGAGCCAGAATTCGCCGTGCGTGTCTTTAACGTTGCCGGTGATCAACAGAATCAGGCCATCCTCGTGACGGACGTCGGTCACGGTTTCCCAAGCGAACGTTGGATGGGCGTTGGTCCCGGTACCGTTATAGATATGGTCGTTCACTCGCACGTTCGACGCTGCCACGCTAAGTTTGTTGGTCATGATGGGTGTCCGTAGTTAATACTGCACGCCCACAGCTTCGCACAGAAAGCTCATCAAAGGTACCGCGGTGGCAAACCGGGCGCCGGCCAGTTTGACCAGCCCTGATCCCGTAACTTCAGCCGACGACAGCGATGCCAGACCGATGAAGTCCTTGCGCTTCAGATCTTCAATTGCCACATGATCAACCGCATATCCACGAGGTGGTCGTGTCAAACTGTCGCCTGCAAGCGTCCAATTTGCACCGAGTTTTTTGTTGTCGCGGACCGCAAACCATTTGTTCGGATTGGCGGCGATCAGATCGCGAATCTTGCCGAGGGCGTCGGGGTCTGGATGCCAACAACCAGCGCCAAAGAAACATTCATCCGTGGCGATATGCACGTAAAAACCGGGCGCATGAACATCTTTGCCGAGCGTATGGCGAAATTGGATGCCGATGTTGGTTTTGTAGGGTGTCTTGTCGCGAGAGAACCGCGTGTCACGGAACACCCGCATAAGGGAGCCACCCATCTTGCGGGGATCGGCACGGAAGTGAGGTGCGAACTTGCTTAACGCCGGCGCCATTGCGTCGATAAATTCCAGCGCGGGTTCACGCACCAGTGCCTCGTAACGCGGCTTGTTCGCTTCGAACCATGCTCGGTTGTTGTTGGCGGCGAGTTCGTCGAGGAAGGTGAAGGTGGTTTCGGTGAACACTATCAAGCCTCCAAGTTAGCCAAATAACCGCCCCAACGTGGCGACCGCGATGGTCAAGAACCCAATAACCAAGTTCGTTCCGATCAATTGCCGAATCTTGCCAAGCGCGGCGCCGCCAGCCGGCCAGTTCTCCTCTGCAACCGCCTGTTTGAGCTTGGCATAGGGGACCACGACGACATAGACAAAGATGGCGCTCATGGTCAAACCGAGCATCAACATCAGGTGCCAATGCACAGGTGCCTGTTTCATGCCGGTGGTGATCAACGTCATCAGCCCTGTGAGCAGAATTGCCGTGACGGCGCCCCATACCCAGGGAAAGAAACGCGCGAACACCGCTGCCCAAAGCTTAAGACGCGCAGGTGGCTCCAACTGTGAAGCGGCGACCGGACGCAGACACATCCACGCGAAAAACATGCCGCCAACCCAAAGGACGACGCCGGCAACGTGTAAGAACAACTGGATCGGGTGCATTGTTAAGTTCGGTGAGGTCAATGGCACTGCAATTTAGCACTGCCGGCTCAAATACACATATTCATTCTTCAATACGGATCCTCCCCCGTTCTTGCATAGCGTTCCGCCGCCATCCACGCTTCGTCCTCAGATTTGTAGCCCCGCGCGGAAAATAGCCACGTGGGTTTGCTTCGGTTATCGCCGCCTACATGGAGCCACCAGCGGTACAGCGTGGCGGTCGGTCCGGTGACCTTCACCGCGTAGCCCAGTGCTTTGAGGTTTTCAATGGTGGTATTCATTTCCCATCGGCCGGCTCCAAGTCAGGTAACTGCTCTCGTGGCACATTCAGCACTATGGACCGGCTTTGACCGGGAGTTCGCGAAATCAATCCTTGGCGTTCAAGCGTTACAACCATCTGATGCACCGACGGTGGTGTCACACCGAAGAACTTCTGCATGTCGAGTTCGGCAGGAGCGCGGCGGTTGATCAGCGAGTAGTAGTAGATGAACGCAAGGTATTGTCCCTGCTTGGGTGTGAAACGCGATGGCATGGTGATTTCACATGCCGGTTAAGTGTTGCGCCTGATTTGCTCAGGTATTGATTGCCCTACAGCCCCTCTCAGTTTGTTGCTGGCATGAAAGGTAACGACGCGGCGCGCGTGAATCGGAACCACTTCGCCAGTCTTGGGATTGCGGCCAGGTCGCTGCGGTTTGT
>CAZAGR010000345.1:0-3151 GCA_964484585.1 uncultured Propionivibrio sp.
TGAATTGCTCGCGCCGATTGCGGTTGCCGCGTATTCATATATGAGTTTAATTCCCATCATCCAGCCGCCGTTGATGCGCTTACTCACCACAAAAAAAGAGCGACTGATACGAATGGAATATGCGCCCAAGCCGATCTCCAAAAAGACATTGATTCTTTTTCCCGTTGTTTTAACTTTGGTGGTCGGCTTGCTCGTCCCCGAAGCCACGCCTTTGATTTCCATGCTCATGCTTGGCAACTTGCTCAAAATGTCCGGCGTAGTGGATAGATTGAGCAAAGCCGCAGAGAACGAGATTATCAACATTGCGACATTATTTTTAGGGCTTGCCATTGGCGCGACCATGAGCGCGGCGTCTTTTCTAAATTTTGATACAGGCAAAATTATGGTCTTGGGTTTATTCGCCTTTGTGTTGGATACGGTTGCGGGTTTGTTATTTGGAAAATTGATGTGTGTCTTATCAGGCGGGAAAATCAATCCGCTGATTGGGGCGGCGGGAATTTCCGCGTTCCCGATGGCGGGGCGTTTAGCCGCAAAAACCGCCAACGATGAAGACCCGGATAACTTCATCCTCATGCACGCCATGGGCGCGAATACGGCGGGTCAGTTGGGCAGCGTCATCGCTGGCGGAATTTTATTGTCGGTGGTGAGTAAGATATTGGGGATGTAAAAAATATAAGATAAAGATGTGGACTATAATAAAAAAAATAAATGACAGTAATTACTCAGCATCTTGTCATTTCGAAGGCGCGTCAGCGCCTGAGAAATCCTTGAGCATTTGACGGCGCCAGATTTCTCCTCGCTCCGCTCGTCGAAATGACACAACTGAGTAGTTACAATTAACAAATCTCATCAGGAGCATCCCTATGACCACGATTGATTTAACGATTCACAAAGACCGCCGCGCGCGCGCCATTAAACGCGCAAAAGAGCGCAACATTATTATCCCTACTTATGCTCAAATGAAAGACCCTTCGAAAATTCCGGCAAAGATCAAAGGGGAATTGAAAAACATCGGGTTGTGGGATATTCATCCGCGCAATTTGTTCCGCATCAACTGGCATAACGAGCCGACGCTTTCGGGCGGGAACTTCGCGGGCGTAAACTATTTGGAATTGCCGTCAGCGCTGACGGGAGTCAAAGCGCGGATTATTGTCATCGTCGGCAAGTGGTTTCCAACGGGAGCGCATAAAGTCGGCGCGGCGTTTAGCTGCCTCGTCCCGCGTCTCGTCACCGGGCAGTTTGATCCCACCACCCAAAAAGCGGTCTGGCCCTCCACTGGAAATTATTGCCGCGGCGGCGCGTATGATTCCGCGTTGTTGGCATGTGAATCGATCGCGATTTTGCCTGAAGGTATGTCGAAGGAAAGATTCGAATGGCTGGAAAAAGTTGCAGGCGAGACGATCAAGACGCCCGGCTCTGAATCCAACGTGAAAGAAATTTTTGACAAATGCAAGGAATTAAGAAATTCAGGTCAAGACGTGATGATCTTCGATCAATTTCAAGAGTTCGGCAATTATCTCTGGCATTATGAAGTAACCGGACGCGCGATGGAAGAAGTGTTGAAGCAGGTCATGGGTAAAAATGACCGCTTCCGCGGAATCGCATCCGCAACGGGTTCGGCGGGGACAATTGCCAGCGGTGATTATCTCAAGCAGATTTTTCCCGAAAGCAAGATTGTCGCGAGTGAAGCGCTACAATGCCCAACGCTTTTGGAAAACGGATTCGGCGCGCATCGCATTGAAGGCATCGGCGATAAACATGTGCCGTGGGTGCATAACACCAAGAACACAGATATGGTCACCGCTATTGACGACAACGCCGTCGTCAACATCGCGCGGCTATTCAACGAGGAAAACGGACGCGCTTATTTAGTAGACAAAGGCGTGCCTGAAAATACCATCGCGCAACTTGAACTACTCGGCTTCTCAGGCATTTCGAATGTATTGAGCTGCATCAAAGCCGCAAAATATTACGAAATGGACGAGAACGATGTGATGGTCACCATGTTAACCGACTCAATGGATCTCTATCGCTCGCGTCTGCATGAAATGCACCAAGAGCTCGGCGCGTACAGCGAAAAAGACGCGGCAGGAGATTTTGCGCGTTATCTACACGGACAATCCACGGATAACATGCTCGAGTTAACTTATCCCGAACGCCGCCGCATTCATAATTTGAAATACTACACTTGGGTTGAGCAGCAAGGCAAGACCTACGAGGAAATTCAACAGCAATGGTATCAGCCCAATTATTGGACGGACGTACAAAAGCAAGCCGATGAAATTGATGAGTTGATTGTGGAGTTCAACAAGGAAGTTGGGTTGAAGTAGAGAGCGTTCAAATCTCCGAGGTCTTAAAAACCTCGGAGATTTGTTTATAGGCTTATAATTAAAGCATGGCACGACCTACTCGTTTGCAGAAATTCATGAAAACCCTCCGCCAGAAATTTCCTGACTTAACGGAGCAATATAACGTCGCCTCTTTGGAAGTATTTGGCTCGTATGTGCGCCATGAACAGCGCAAAAACAGCGACCTTGATATTTTAGTGACGTTCAATAAACCGCCTAGTTTGTTTAAATTTGTCCGCCTTGAAAATTATCTTTCCGACACTCTCGGCGTAAAAGTAGACTTGGTGATGAAAGATTCGCTCAAACCTGCGATTGGAAAAAATATTCTGCGCGAGGTTGTTTCTGTATGAACCGCGAATATACAGATTTCTTGCGCGACATGCTGGAAAACGCCCAACGCGCCATCCAATTCACAAAAGGCATGGATTACAAGGCATTTGCCAAAGACGACAAGACGGTATACGCGGTAATACGCGCTGTTGAGATTATCGGCGAAGCGGCTGTCAATATCCCAGATGAAGTTCGCGCAAAATATCCAAACATTCCTTGGCGGGAAGTCAAAGGAATGCGAAACAAACTTGTGCATCAGTATTTTGGAATTAACATGGAAGTTGTCTGGCAAACCATTAAAGTATTCATCTCATCCACCTACAAAGACTTGATCGAGTACCACAAAGCCGCGATACAACCCATCCACGAATAAGACCACGAATAATCGAATGTCCATGTTTGCTTATTCGTGAAATATTCGTGGACGGTTTTGCAGGAGATAAACAATGAAACGAGACCCCGAAAACAAAGCC
>CAZAGR010000346.1:0-3143 GCA_964484585.1 uncultured Propionivibrio sp.
GTTCCCGGTGGCAGGTATCCGCCTGGGTACTGCTGAAGCCGGTATCCGAAAGGTAAATCGCCGCGATCTGACATTGATCGAAATGACGCCCGGCAGCACCGTTGCTGGCGTATTTACGCAGAATCGGTTTTGCGCTGCGCCGGTTTCAGTGTGTCGGCAGCACCTTGAAACTGGCAGTGATATGCGTGCCCTGGTAATCAATACGGGTATCGCAAACGCCGCGACGGGCGAGCAAGGGTGGAATGCCGCGGTGGCGACATGCCGTGCCGTGGCTGAACTCCTGGATTGCGAGGATCGACAAGTGTTGCCATTTTCAACCGGGGTGATTCTCGAGCATCTACCTGTCGAACGGCTCATCGGCGGGCTTCCTGCCGCCAAGGCGGATCTGCGTGCGGATCACTGGCACGCGGCCGCGCACGCGATCATGACCACGGATACGGTGGCGAAAGCCGCCTCGCGAAGTGTTGTGAGTGGCACGACTCGTGTCAACATCACGGGCATTTCCAAAGGCGCCGGGATGATCCGCCCGAACATGGCCACCATGCTGGGTTTCGTGGCCACCGACGCGGGCATTGCGCCGTCTTTGTTGCAGCAGTTGGCCATAGATGCCGCGGACGTTTCGTTCAATTGCATCACCATCGATGGGGACACGTCGACTAATGACTCTTTTGTCATTGTCGCCACCGGTGCCAGCGGTTTGCAGATTGATTCTGCAGCTTCACCGCATTGGAAAGAAGTACGCGAAGCCATTATCGCTGTGGCTCAGGAACTCGCCCAGGCCATTGTGCGTGATGGCGAAGGCGCGACCAAGTTCATGACCATTAAAGTCGGCGCTGGCGGGACGGCGGATGAATGCCGAAAAGTTGCTTATTCCATCGGCCATTCGCCACTGGTGAAGACCGCGTTCTTCGCTTCCGACCCCAATCTGGGCCGCATCCTCGCGGCAATCGGCTACGCCGGCATTGCCGATCTTGATTCCGCCTCCGTGCGCGTCTGGCTTGGCAGCGGCAGCGAAGAAGTGTTGGTTTCCGAACACGGAGGTCGTGCAGGGTCCTATCGGGAGGAGGACGGCGCCCGCATCATGAAGCAAGCAGAGATCACGGTGCGTGTGGATCTAGGTCGAGGTCAAAAATCCGCCACCGTGTGGACCTGTGATTTCTCATATGACTATGTGAAAATTAATGCGGACTATCGTTCCTGACTCGTTATGAATTTGCGTGAAAAAAACCCGTTGTCCACGGGAGCACATGGAACGAAAGACTCATGATTTGTGGCACTTAAGCAGCGAAGAGCGAAAAAACGCCCCGACAAGCGGGGCTGGGTACTATTCGATTGAAATCTAGCCGAAAGCTTAATCTCAAATCAGCTGAACCGAATCAGCTGCACTTATCGAACTCTTTGCTGCGATTCGGATAAGCCTTGCAGAAGTCCGCGTCTCCCGCATCTGTCTTGATTTCCTTGCCATCAAACTTAGCGGTTATGACTTTCGATTTCGTAATGTCAAGACGCTTGTTGCCGCACGCTTCGACGGCCATCACCTTGCAGGCGGCGGCATCCGGCGCGGACTCTTTTTCCACGCAGGAAGCTTGACCGTCGCATTTCTTGTAACTGACGGCTTCTTTTCCGGCGCAGGCGACACGTGTGACCGAAAGATCACAACTGCCGGCGAATGCGCCAACGCTGCTTAAGCCGAGAGCGGATAACAAAACTGCATTGCGAATTGCCTGTTTCATTTGAGATCTCCTTGGGTTGTTTGCTGCACATTGCGACATTAAAACATCTGGCCGGGCGCGGCTTGAATCGCACACGGTTACTACACTCTCATCTAGTCAACCGTGAACTGGCTGATCTGCCCTTTGAGGTCGCGTGACGACTCGCCAAGGTGACGTGCCAAAGCGCTGACCGACGTTGCCGACTCATGAGTTTCGCCACTGGTTTGCGCAATTCGCTCCACGTCCATCGCGATCTGAGTCGATGCCCCACGCTGCTCCTTCACAGCGGTCGCTACTTCCGCCAGAGCACTGACAGTGGACCGTGATCCCTCCCGAATGGTATGCATCGCCTTTGCCAGTTCGCGGGCGCTGGCAACGCTGATTTCAATTTGCTCACGCGCCTCCTTCATGCGACTGCTGGCCACGACCGTATCTCCTTGTACCGTGCTGATCTTGTTCGAGATATCTGTCGTCGCACCGGTCGTGCGCTCTGCAAGCTTGCGCACTTCATCGGCGACGACAGCGAAGCCGCGCCCCTGTTCGCCCGCACGTGCTGCTTCAATCGCGGCGTTAAGGGCGAGCAGATTCGTCTGGTCGGCAATATCCTTGATCACGCGCACGATGCCGCCAATTTCGTCGGAGCGTGCATTCAGCGCATCCATGGAAACGCCCGCCTCGATCAGGGTATTCGAAATCCGTCCTATGTCTTCAGCGGCTTGTGATGCCAGTCGCTCGCCTTCGTCGGCATGTAACATGCCTTGCTGGGAAACCTTGCTGACTGCCTCGGCGTTATCCGCGACTACCGCGATGCTGACTGTGAGCTGTTCAACCGCCGCGGCCACCGAGGCTGAGTTATCGGCCTGCTTTGAAGATGCGTTTGTCAGCGCTTCTGACAGTTGATGCATCTCGTTGGCTTTGTCTGATACGTCGTCAGCGCTATGACGCGCGTTTCGGATAAGGCCCCGAAGATTGCCAAACAGGGACGAAAATGCGCCTAGCATGTGGCCGACTTCATTTTTGCCGGCATCTGGAATAGGAATCGTCAAATCATTTGCCGCGGCGATCTGTGTTGCCACTCGCTGCGAGGCTTCCAGTGGCGTCCTTACGGACTTCCCTATGGCCAATGAAATCACAACGGCTAGCACCAGGGCGATCGCGGCTTGAATCAATAACACAATGCCAACTTTTTCACTTTCTTTGCCCAGTTTGCCGACCACACCTTCGGCGCGGACCTGAGTGATGTCAAGTAAATCACCCAGGTCGGATTCCATGCCGCGTGACGCCGACTTGAATTTGGACATCGCGCTATTTCCGGCCTGTGTCGTCGTGATCGATTGGCCAAGCTGTGCGGCCACGGAGCGAAAGCCATCGCCATAATCGACGGCATTGGCTTTGATGCCCTCTAGGGTCTTGGTTTCTTCGCCATTGCTA
>CAZAGR010000347.1:0-3135 GCA_964484585.1 uncultured Propionivibrio sp.
ATTTGTGCCGCTTATGGTAACGCCAAGGTTCGTCAAACTGGTTGAGTTGATAACTTCAACGCCGTTAAGACCATTGTTGCTTGCACTTAAATTACTAAGCGTTACAAGTCCTTTTGAAACAATCGTCAGCCCGTTGGCGCCGTTGTCATTGAACTGCTTAAAGCCCTTCATGGTCACCGCTTTATCCGGAGTAAGCGTGGTGTTTGAAGAATTATCAATCACCACTCCGCCGCCATCATTACCGTTGGCAACCAGATTATTTGTAGTAACAATCGCATTCGAGTTTATAACAAGCCCGTCGCCTTCATTGTTATTGAAAGAGCTGTTGTTAACTGCAACTGTGCCAATGCCGATTCCGCCGTTTCTATTATCCAGAAAAGCGCCAGCCAATGTGCCGCCGCCTGTGTTGAGGTTGTCTGTCACAGCCACGCCATCCAGAATAATATTACCCTTTGTAGTCACCGACAGGGCATACCCACTAATACCTGAGGGCATATCAGGACCAACACTATCGCCGTAGCCATCCACCACAATATTTTTTATGGTGATGGCTCCCGTCCAGCCTGTAATAGCCAATTGAGTATCGAATGTTGTGTTATTAACACTCGTATTAATTGTTGTACCAGACCCCGTCCAGCCGCCTTGAATGGTGAGAGCAAAAGGAGCCATGTGAGCAAGTACGCCTGCTCCATCCAAGGTAATAATGGAAGCGTCTCCGGCAGTTGAAGAAAGATAACTATTTTCAACCCAAATTATCCCGGCTTTGCTGGTAGATGCTACATTCCCAGTCATCCATGTAATCAGGTTTGTAAAATTAGTTTGAGTTCCACTACAGGTAACAGCACCCGGAGTGGCGCCCACCGGACACCATTGCGGGTCTGGCGCTGCAATTGCTTGCGCCGCTTCTTCTGAAGCCAGCGGCAACACTTCGCCTGCTTCGTTAGTTACGATCACATCTGTACCTGCGGGAACTTGCTCAAGCAATTCCGGCAAGGTGTTAATCTCAGCCACGGGGGCGGATTCTTCCGGAGCAAAAACTTCAGCTGGCGCAGCGGAATCACCCGCGGGCTCTGTGATTACCTCCTCCACTGGAGGGTCAGTCGGCGGCGTAACCCCATCGTCCGCAAATACGGGAACAGTCATAACAGCGCTCAATACAAGCGTCGTTAAAACTGTGATGGACATCAATATAAAGCGTGATGTATTTTTCATTTTCATTCTCCTTATTCATTAAAAAGCATTAAAGTTGCGATCTCTGTTAAGATTATCAAGGCTTCCAAAAATACCGTCTGTCAGGATTTCTCTATTTGACCTGTCAAGATTGTCGGGCTATGAATGAGATTTAAGACGGCGACCGAAACCTATCAAACTTATTATACTTGCGCAGGCTTCATCGGTATGTAAAATTTTTGTAAAATATTACGACTTGCGCATGCGCAATTCTCGCCTTACGTGTGCGGCGTTGAAAATACGATCAAAGAATCCTTTATATCCGCCTGCATCATACAGAATCATATAGTCGGCGGGTCCATATTCTTTGGGCGCGAGCATAATTGCGGGGTTCGGATTAATCTCCAAAATAAACAATTCCCCTTTTTCGTTCATGCGGATATCGCAACGCCCGTAGCCTGAAACACCCATGGCAAGGTACATACGCCTGGCTATATCATGCAGTTTTGCAACCAACTTTGTATCAGTCACTTGTTTGAAATCAAAAGGAACGTCGTAATTCCACTTTACGTCCGTATGCCAAAATTCTTCATTGGGAGGAAAGATCAACTCGGCAGGCGGATATGCAATCGGATTTGATAAATCGTCAGAGTTATCTGTTACGAGGACGTTAAACTCCTTGCCCACAATAAACTCCTCCATCCGCGCCGCGCCGAATTCCGCGCAAATTCTCGCCACCTGCGCCTGCACCTGCTCCAACGTGTCGGCGCGCGATTCTTTGGTCATGCCTGTACTGCCATAACTTTTAGGGTGCTTAATCATGATCGGGTAACGCAAATTCGCCAGCAGCGCTTCGGCTTGCTCAACGCTCTTTACGCGATATCCTTTTGCAAAACCAACATCATGCGCGTCGGCGACGGCTTGCATCTCTTCACGGGTAGGGTCAAAACAATTTGAATCAGCGCCGGTAAATGTCTGGTTAAGAGATTCTAAAGCCTGCACAACTTCAGCGCTCTCATATCCTATTTGGTCGTCTTCTTCATCTTCAAATTCATATCCCTCGCAGACATTCAAAAATATATCAAATTCTTTTTTCTCAGCAAGAGCCTTGATCTTTTCAAATATTGGCGCAGTCAAAGTGACCATTTCCCAATCATAGCCGCTAAGATACGGCGCCGGATTAAAATCCTCGATCTTTTCGTCAGACAAAACACAGATTCGCATAAAATAACTCCTGTTAAATATGATGAAACCATTATTACATAAATCTATGCAATATGTAATCATCAGATAAAGGGCGAACAAAACCTTTTACCACTGAGACACGGGGGCGCGGAGGTTTTCCTTTGTTTTTCTCCGTGTTTCCGTGCCTCCGTGGTTCAAAAAAGTGTTCGCCAGATTTCTGACCATTACAATTTTCAAAGATTTATTCGCTTCATTTGTAAATTCGAGTAATTCGCGTTTAAAACTTCTTACTTTAAGAAAGCCATGCATAAATTTATTTTACCTCTTGACAGAGATTTTATTTGAAGTAAAATAAAATTTAGTCTAACCTAAATTTTAGAGTGTCATACAGGAGCACATATGAAACCGATATCCCGACGAGATTTTCTTAAAGTAGGCGGACTGGCATTATTCGGCACGGCGGGCGCGGCAGCCTTAAATCAAAAACAAGATACGCAATCCCATATCAGCCATGCCTCGCCGCCCATGCAACATGGTGATGGAATCATGCCCGGCACTGTGGGCGAAGTGGATCACGAAGCAAATGGATTCAACCCAACAGACATATTAACCGACTTTGATTACGGCGAAGTATCCACCCTGCCTGACGGTAGAACACTGCGCGAATATAAGATCATAGCGCTCAACAAAGATATTGAAATCGTACCTGGCATTAAGTTTGCCGCGTGGACGTATAACGGCCGCATCCCGGGTCCCACATTAAGATGCACGGAAGGGGAT
>CAZAGR010000348.1:0-3131 GCA_964484585.1 uncultured Propionivibrio sp.
GCAAATTTACGCGGTCTCTACGTTGGGATCATTCATCGGAACCTTTCTGCCAACCAAGTTTCCCTCTAAGTTACTCTGACTTGCCCTTTCCGTACAGGTTCTTCTCTTATCGGTTTTTCATATTGAGAATTGCTGTCTTGCTGGATGCAAAATACTCAAAGCGTAAATCAAATCTGCCTTCGGGATTTATGATAAACTCTAATTATTCATACGTAATTATTATCAACAATATTTTTATTCAGGGATCATTGTTTGCAACTACAGCGCCGCGCATGGTTACAAAAGAAACAAGATGCAAATTAAATCAAGTTCAAACCTAAAAAAAATTGAGGTGAGCGTTGTATTGCCATGTCTTAATGAAGAACTCACCCTTGGCGTTTGCATAAAAAAAGCAGCCGCTTCTTTAAAAGCAGGCGGCGTACGCGGTGAAATTATCGTAGCTGATAATGGGAGTATAGACCGCTCGATAGAAATCGCCAAAGCGCTGGGGGCGCGAATTATCCCAGTCGAAAACAAGGGTTATGGCGCAGCCTTGCGCGGAGGGTTTGCAGCAGCACAAGGAAAATATATCATCATGGCTGATGCAGATGACAGCTACGACCTTGAGAACCTGATGCCCTTTATCGAAAAACTGCGCGAAGGCTACGACTTGGTAATTGGCAACCGATTCAAAGGTGGAATAAAAAAAGGCGCAATGCCCTGGCATCATCGCTATATTGGAAACCCTGTGCTATCCTTCATCGGGAAATTATTTTTCAAGACGCCAGCAAACGATTTTCACTGCGGCTTACGCGGGTTTACAAAAGAAGCCTTTCAAAAAATGAATTTACAAACAAAAGGAATGGAACTCGCCAGCGAAATCGTCATCAAATCATCCATTCTTAACATGAGGGTATGTGAAGTTCCGACCACACTCTCCCCTGATGGGCGCGACAGACCTCCGCATCTGCGCAGCTTCCGCGATGGCTGGCGGCATCTGCGTTTTTTATTGATGTATAGTCCGCAATGGTTATTCCTTTATCCGGGTTTGTTATTAGCCGCTTTAAGTGGAATCGCAAGCGCGGCGCTATTTTTTAAACGCGTGGATATCGGCGTCCGCTTTTTTGATTTTCATAGTTTTATCCTTGCGGGCGCTTTGCTGCTTGTGGGTATTAACATGATTTCTTTTGCGGGAATCACACGGGTATTCGCTTACAATTTTGACCTGCTTCCAGATCGTCCACGTATCTTTAACTTATTAAAATACTTCAGCCTTGAGACAGGTATCCTTGCCGGATTGCTGCTTACGCTTTCAGGAATAGGCTTAATTCTATACGCGGCAAACCTTTCACTTGCGCCCGGATTCGAAGTTATTGGCTTCGATAAAAGTATTCGCCTTGTCTTTGGCGGCTCGCTACTGACCGTGATTGGCGCACAAGTCATTTTCACAAGTTTCGTATTGAGTATGTTGGGGTTAAATCCAAAGGAATAAGATTTACACCGGGACACAAAAATGAAAAAATGAGCCTATTTCGCCCGGCTAATTTTCACTGCCAGCCAGATTCTTATTTGAAATGGAAAACAAAACGGCTATCATAATAAGCATAAAAAAACCTTCGTTTTCAAACATCAAACTCCAGCTAATATTTGCAAGCAGCGTAAAAAACATTAGGATCAAAGGAAACAAGCCATACACATCCGTAGCCTTGCCTGCATATTGAATAGAGCGCCACCATACGCCAACATAAAATATTAAAAATAAAAACAATCCGATATAGCCGGTGTTTACTAATATGTCAATAAAACCATTGTCGGCAATAACAATCTGATCAGGGTAACCGGCAGCCTGCTGAACCGCTATCCGATAAGGTTCGATATACCAAAAAGCATTAAATCCATAACCAAAAAACGGATGTTGGCTAAAGTAAGCGCTAAAAAGGTATGTCCACATTGGAATTCTACCCGTCAAGGTAGTATTTCGATTAAAAATCGCTAAAAAAAGATCTATATTAATGGACAAAACAAAAAGAGAGATCAATAAAATCGCTGCTAATATTAGATAGTGAACTTTACGAATACTTTCTTTATATTTCAACCAAACAAGTAAAAGTAGAATAACGCCATGTAAAATCAAAATGGTAATTTGAGCAGCAGCGGAATCTGATTTATACATGAAAAATAAGGAAAAGAAATATAGCAGGCCCCACGCCCAGACATTTTTTCTTCCGGACTGCCAAGAGGAAATAATATTAATTAGGAACAGTATATTTACAAATGCGGCTATTAAACCCATATGATTTTTATGCCAATACAACCCTTTCCACGCTCCTTCAATGCTGTGATAATTCATAATACCGACATTTGGCGTAAAAAAAACAAGCATAGAACTCAAAAACAAAATATACACGCCAAATATTGACAATAAATGCGCAAGTTGCTTTAAATTATTCTGTATTCCAAGATATCCGCCTGTAATCACTGTAAAAGTAAAAATCAACCATCGAAACAGTGAAATTTCAAAATAAACGGACCAAAAAAGCGAAAAGCCTGAAAAAATAAAAAAGGGGAAGAGAATCCAATTCTCCTTAAGTATCGCAAAAAATTGAGGCACTTTATTATTTTTATTTAGAATCCAAAAGGAAAGCGTCGTCAACACCAGGAAAAACAAGGCCTCAATTCTTACGATTTCAGGGGAAAGCCAAATGATAGTAAGAAACGCGGAAGAGTTCGATAAAAAAAGAAAACCGAACGCCAACAATAATTGATATCTTTTTTGCATCATGACAAATTTCTCCTTAAGTATTAAAGCGGTTTTTAAAGGGCGGAAAATCCGTTTATGCACGGATATATTTCAAGAAAAATTTTATCAATACGCGCCTCTGCCAATAAAAATAACCCAAACCGTACGCGTCAAAATCAAAATGTCCAGCCAAAACGAATAATTGGCAATATAATATAAATCATCTTCCGTATTCAAATGCATGGGTTTATCGCTGCGGCCATTCACCTGCCACCAGCCTGTAATTCCAGGTGGAATAGCAAAACGCTTTCTTTGCCACGGCTGATATTTCTCAACCAGATACGGCAGTTCAGGGCGGGGACCAACAAGGCTCATATCGCCAATCAATACATTATAGAATTGCGGAATTTCG
>CAZAGR010000349.1:0-3124 GCA_964484585.1 uncultured Propionivibrio sp.
GTCAGAATGCGCTCGGGGTGGTAGGTACGCTCGGTGTAGCGCGATACTTTGGTGCAGAGTACACCATCGGTTTGCGCATGTGCGGGGTTGCCCTGCACTTTGACGGCGACGCCATCCACCACGGTGGTCAACAAGGCGCAAGTATCGGGGCAATCGTGCGGACAAGCACCGCGAATGGTGAGGGATGCGGTCTCAAAGAGGGTATCGGTGGTCATGCATCCATTTTAGGGAATTGCCGGCCAGTCTGCTAAATCCTGGCCAAAGCGGCTCAATCACCTTGGTCACATCAACCGCATTAACATTAATCTGCCCGCAGTGCTGCCTTGAGTGTTTCACCAATTTCAGGTTTGCCAGCAAACGGGTTGGTCGGGTTGCGGATTTGCACCACATCTTCCATGCGCGTTTGCACAGATGCCAGGGCTTTGGGGTGGCTGTAGATGTAGAACTGGTCATTTGCAATGGCATCAAACACCTTTTGCGCCACATCGGCCGCGCTGACTTTGCCGGAACCCACGGCTTTGTCGCTCATGGCCTGGCCGATGAGCTGGCTCTTGGTGGGTTTGGCATCGCTACTGACAAATTCGTCCGGTTTGTTACGGTGGCTTTGCGCAATGCCGGTTGCCACAAAGAAGGGGCACAGCACGGAGGCACTGATCTGGTCAGTCACCAACTTCAAATCTTGGTAGAGCGTTTCTGTCAAAGCGACTACCGCATGTTTGCTGACGTTGTAAACACCCATGTTGGGGGCAGTTAGCAGACCCGCCATACTGGCAGTATTGACGATGTGGCCTTGGTAGGTTGGGTCTTTTTTGGCGGCATCCAGCATCATCGGTGTGAAAACGCGCACACCATGCGCCACACCCATGATGTTGACACCCAACACCCACTCCCAGTCTTTCAAAGTGGTTTCCCAGATCAAGCCACCCGCGCCTACGCCGGCGTTGTTGAACACAAAATGGGGTGCGCCCAGCCTGGCGAACACAGCTTGTCCCATGGCCTCCACCTCGACGGCTTTGGAAATATCCAGTCGGAACGACATGACCTGACCGCCATATTTCGCCGCCTCTGCGGTAATTTCAACCGTGGCCTTGTCCAAGGCATCTTGCTGCACGTCCACCAAGACGATGTTCATGCCCAGCTTGGCACCAATGCGGGCGCACTCCAGGCCGAAGCCGGAGCCCGCACCGGTCAATACGGCGGTTTTGTTCTTGAAATTGGAGATCATGCAAACTTTCCTGAAGAGATAAAGCGATAGGTTGAGGAATTAAAAAAAATGTGAGCGGGTCTGGCTCAGACTGCTCAAGTCGTCACTTTTTTCATGACATAGCCAATACGCGGGAAATGAACATGAACCTCGCCAACGCGCTCATCATGTCTGCGTAAGGTGTAATGCATACGTGTCGCGGCGATAAGTTCACCTTGCGTCGGCTCAGGTCCAAAGGATTCGCTGGTTATAGTGACTGTGCTACCTAGTGGTATGCCATGCTCATCTTGAAAAATTGAACTTGCATCATCACTTTCAATGCTAGCCGGCCTATTATTTTGACATACTGCTATTGAATTTAAAGCGTTCAATTTACTGCTCTGCGCATGGCCAATCGCTGCCATGCGATCCATCCAGGTCAACACATTCGGCGTTGCGCCGAAAATACCCGCCATGACAGATGTGCGATGTCTTGTGAACCACAACGGGTGATAAACCGCAAAGTCTGCGATGCAAGGCTTGTCACCCATTAAATATGGATGCTCAACCAACATATTTGAAATGCGTCGCAAGTATGATTTGTAGCTTGCGGCGGCATCAGCTGCAGGCAAGCGCGGCATGCCAGAGCGCATTTTGGCGCGGTCTTCCGCAAATATTTTTGCATTCTCCATGGCTTCAGTCGCATGTGGGCTGTCAATGCCAAACATTTGTGCAGAGCCAGCTGGGCTAAAGTTGTAGCCCATGGCTGCCCAAAACAATGTGGTGTCCCCCCACTGGGCAATGATGCGCGCTGCACCTTTTTGATGCTCTGGGTACAGTGTTGGGTTGGGTTGTATTTTTTCCAGCACGTCGCAAATCAAGGCGCTGTCGCAATAAATATCCGCACCAATCTGCATGAAAGGTGTTTTACGGTAGCCACCCGTCAAGGCCATCACATCAGGCTTAGGCATGATGGGCGGAATGATGACGGACTGCCAGTTCAAACCCTTGTAGCCAAAAATGAGTCTTACCTTTTCAGAAAAAGGTGAATTTGGGTAATGATGCAGAATGATGTCGGACATGGTGATTGCGGTGTAGTTATTTGCTAAAGTGTTGATTAACGAGGCATGGCACGCTGGATGATGGCATCAAAGTCAGTCTGAGCGCCCAGGGTGCCAAAAGTCTGCCCCCAATCGCCACCTAAGCGAGATTGACAAAAAGCTGAAAACACGGCTTCTGGCGCGGTCTGGTACAGCAAGCTGGCTTGCACAGCCAGCGCCACGTCTTGAGCGAGTCGGCGTGCTTCTATTTCAGTGGCACCATCAATACGGGTAGGCAATATTGCAGCAAGATGATCAAGCGCACGGTGCGCACCTTTGGCAGGTGCCAGCTCTTTGGCCAGCGCAGACACGACATCGGCTTTACGCAGCGCACGCAGCAAATCAATCGCCATGATGTTGCCCGCCCCCTCCCAAATGGAGTTGAGCGGCATTTCACGGTAAATGCGTGCCATGATGCCCTCACCGCCCTCTTCCACATAACCGTTACCCCCCAGGCACTCCATCGCTTCCTGGGCAAACAGGCTGCCACGCTTGCAAATCCAGAATTTTGCAATCGGGGTCAACAAGCGGCTCATCACGCGTTCATGTTTGTCGTTGGGGTTGTCAAATGCGCGTGCCAGACGCATGGACAAGGCCGTCGCAGCTTCGCTTTCCAGCGCCAAATCGGCCAGCACATTGCGCATCAAAGGCTGCTCTACCAAGGGCTTGCCAAAGGCTTGCCGTTGTTGGGTGTGGTTGAGCGCAATGCAAAGTGCCTGGCGCATCAAACCGCTGGTGCCCAAGGCGCAATCCAAACGCGTCATGCTGCCCATCTCCAGGATTTGCGCGATGCCGCGTCCTTCATCCCCCACCAACCAGGCGGTCGCGTTGTGAAATTCAA